>VGLH01000038.1 GCA_016866785.1 Candidatus Poribacteria bacterium | reverse complement strand
GCAGAACCGATCGTGCGATCCACCGCGCGACCGAGCGCAGGTGCGCTTGTGTCAGTCCTGCGCAATAGCCTGCGCAATAGAAAGTACGCATCTGGCGAGTCCTTGGGCTCAGGTTCTGACGTGGGAGCCGAACCGAATGCAGCGACGACGCCGAGCGAAGCAGGTTGTTGGACGATCAGACCATCCACCACTGCCCCACGGCGATGGCGGGCTTGCCGAACGCGCGGTGTTCTTCCGGGAGCGAGGAGAGCAACTCCTGCGCGCGCCGACCGATGGTGTCGGCAGCGAGTTCCATGCACCGCTGCCCGACAGCGCTCGACGCGTGCTCGCGGGGATCGAGTCCGCCGATGCCCCATGGAGCCTTCATGTCGAGGTTCAGCGTGCCGGTGCCCAGCATCGCCATATCGACTCGGTCCGGGTACGCGAACATCATGTCGGAGGTCTCCCACTTCGCCGCATGGTCGGTGTTCAAGTCTTCTCCCGCGCTCAGCGTCACCTCCCAACCGGCGAACCCGCGCGCGGTTCCATCGGCGACGACGGGTTCCAGCGCCGAGCGGATCATGTCGATCATGCCCGTGACGTTGTGACCCGAGATGCCGATCAGGACCCGGAACCCGGTTCCCTTGAGTCGCTGGAACAGGTTCGTGATCGTCGCCGTGACAGGCGGAAGGTCCCAACCGTCGTGGAGGAAGAACGGCGGGTAAACGACGCCCCCGTAGGCTGCCGCCGTCAGGCACAGAACGGCATGTGCCTTCAGCGCATCGGTTCCCAACGGCAGGTGGGGCCCATGCCATTCGATGGGCCCGAACGGAACGTAGACGACGGGAAACTCGCGCCCGCGCGCTTCGAGCTGCGCGGGTCTCAGGAACTGGAGCTGCACGTCGCGCGAGAGTTCGAGCGCCATCGGCTTCACCCTTCAGACTGTCCTAATGCGGTATGCCCAGCGAGTGCATGCGCTTGTGGATCGCCTCGATCCCTTGGCGGAAGGGCTCTTCGAGATAGGCGAGGTGGTCGTCGTGACCGTGGTGGTGGGTCACCGTACCCGGTTCCCACTGGACGCTGCGCTTGCGGATGTAGTCGATCCCACCGTTCAGCAGCGTCAGCAGATAGTTCGCTGCTCCGATGTCGAACATCCACCAGTCGCCGCCGACAGCAAGGTAGACCGGCGACGTGTGCGCCATGATCCCGCGTCCCCAACCGTCGTGATGTCGCGTGCTCTGCCAGTAGTTGGGGCCCGCGCAGCGAGCGGCGATCCACGAGTGGCGATCCACCTGGATGCTCTCGCGCAGCGCCAGGTGTCGCGTGCCCTTCGCGTCCTCCGTCCGCGCGACGACCGATCCGTTGAGGACGATCTCCAGCGAGTGGAACGGCAGGACGCTGTCCGCCGACGCCTCGACGGTGACGGTTCCCCCGTTGCCCGGCAGGTTGATCGTGCTGCCGATGGGTTTGCCCTCTACCTTGAACCGCAGCAGGGGTCCGCCGCTGTGGAACGTCCGTCCGGCGCGCAGGTTCTTGCACCACGTGTCATAGGTGAACGGTTCGTCGTTGGGGATGTAGACATACGTCCGGTAGATGCCTACCGGCACGTCCGACGTCATCTTGTCCGTTCCACCGACAATGGGGAGCTTGTACCCGCAGTTCAGGTAGCGGTAGTACTCCAAGTGCATGTAGGAGTCGTGAACGAGCCATTCCGCTGCGTCGGCGCGTCCCGTCGTGATGAGCGCCGCCGGTTCGCAGTTCGGATTGGGAATGTGTGGGATGACGACCGTCCCGCCCTGCGCGTGGCACGCGTCCGCCCATCGCGAGAGCGTGGTCTCCAGGTTCCCGCCCAGTTCCGCCTCGCCGGGACCATCGGAGCACCACGGGTTCACCGGCTCCTTGAGCCCCAGCAGCGTCAGATGCCCCAGGATGTGCTGTCGGTTCTCCTGAGTCGCGTAGACGACGGTCTTGCCGTCCGGCGCGACACTGGGAGCGCCCGTGAACTCCTCCGTGTTCGTGAACAGATGCCCCCACTGCGAGAGCAGCAGGTTGATGACGTTCACGCCTTCGCCTGCCGCCTCCGTATGAGCTCCCTGCGTCGACAGGAAGTGCACGTGAGTATCGCCGCTGAAGTAGCGCTCGTCGTTCATGTTGGCGAAGCGCTTGAGCCGGAACGTCAGCTCTTGTTGCCCCGGCTCAATGCGGACGCGCTGCCGAATCGGCTCGTACTCGTATCCGCGCGCGATATCGACGATCACGTCGCCACGCGGGAGCCAACCTTCGCACTTCCCGCCGATGTAGGCGTACGTGATCTGTCCCAGGCGCACATCGCCGCCGATGTCGATGTGCCACGTGCCCATGTTCGTGTTGACGTGGGCGTGGTGACCATGCGGCTGGTAGGGAACGCCGTCCGGCGATCGGAAGTGGATACGGCACGGAACCGGCCTGCCGGTGTAGTCGTCCAGCACCTGCGTGCGGACCCAGTTCCGTCCCTCGTCGACAACGATCATCTTGAGCCGTGGGCTCGCCTCAACGGAGCCCTTGTCCTGTAGTTCTCCCCATTGGGCGGAACCGAGCGCATCGCCGTCCTGTTTGACCGTCACGGTCGCAGACGGTGTCGCGGCGATCTCGACATATGCCGGGCTCGACGCCTGGTTCTGGCGTTCCCCCCATCCGTGCATCGAGTCGGCGAGGTACTCGTCGCTCGACGCCTGCGGCAGCGAGAAGGGATAGGTCGCAACGCCGCGATCGACCTCGACTTCGAGTCCGAAGCGTTTCGCAGCGTCCTCCTCTTGGGGCAGGACGATCTTCACGGCGCGCTTGGCGCTGCGCGTGAAGGGATACTCCTCCAGATGGCTCAGCGTGATCGCCGCGATGAGGAAACGCAGGCCCGACGGTCGTACGATGATCGACTGGACCGCCGACTCCGGGTGCGGGTTCTCCCATGGGAACAGGTAGAACCAGCGGGGCCATGCCTGAATCGCCTCGGTTTGCCGGTTCCCCGCGCCACCCCAGTTGCCCTCGTGGCGCGGCATCAGCCCGTCCTTCATGTCGGGGTGCGCCAGGAGGGCGAGCTGCCCCCAGCCAGACGGGATGATTCCGATTTCGAGCCGTTCTCGGATCGGCACGACGACCGCACTGCCATCGCCGTACGTGAACACGTACTCACCGCACTCGCGGCCGACGGGATCGCCTTCGTGAATCTTCGACTCGAGCAGGCGGTGGGCGAACAGGATGTACCGTGCCGTCTTGCCGACCATGATCGTGACGGGCTCGGATCGGAGTCCGCTACCCAGACCGATGACTGACGGACCTGCACCGTCGGGGGGTCCAAGAAGGAACGGCAGCCCCTGGAGCGTCTGCTGCCCGGTCGGAAGCTGAGATGCGTTCTGCCCTAGGACGGACTGATCGGCGTTGCAGAGGCTGGAGAGGTCGAGCGGCTCATAGTCAGGCATCCGGGTCTCCCTTCCGACGATACGCGTCGCGCCTGCCGGTGTCGTCCGGCAGTGTAGTCGGTCGGGAGACCTGGATCAACCAATGCCCGGTCAGCGCGCGGCAGACGGGTTCGCCCGCCGGTACGCTTCGATTCCCTGCGACAGGATCGTGTCGACGTACTCGGGGTTGTGAACGCCGGAGCTGCCATCGGCAGCGATGCGGCTCGCGGCGGCATCTGCTGCCCGCATCGCTTGCAGCGTCGCGCTCGTGACGGATCGGGCCCCGCCCGCTGCTTGGAACCGTGTCCGCTCGCGCGCCAGTTCTGCGAGCTGGGCGCGCGTCTTGTCTTGCCACGTCTTCCGTATCGCGTCATAGTTGCCAGTCGTGTGGCACGTACCGCACGCCATCGTTACGATCCGCTCTCCGGCTCGACGGTGACATTCGCCGCACGCGACCTGCGCCTTGACATGCAGACCCGCCGATCCGCTCGGGAGGTTCGTGCCGGCGGCGAACGCCGACTGCGTCGCGTGGCACGTCGTACACTTCTTCGCCACGTCCACGGTCTGCCTGTGATGGCAGGACACGCAATCGCCAGTGAAGCGCTTCGAGGTGTCACTGGCGTGGCACTGCGAGCAGGCGAGGCGCTGACCCGACACGTGTCGATCGTGGTCGAACGTCGGCTTCGACGCGACCCGAATCGAGCGGATTCCGCTATGACACGAAAGGCAGCCCGACTTGGTGGTCGGCGAGTGGTGACACGACTTGCAGTCGTCTGCGCTAACCAGCGTCTTGCCATGTCCCGGAAGCTCCTGCGGCTCCGAGGAATGGCACTGGGCGCACTTGAGTCCTGCCTTGGTGATGTGCGGCGCGTGGCTGAACAGCGTTCCGTAGACCTGCTTCGAGACGCTCTCGATTCCGAAATGGCACGTCCCGCAGCGTCCACCTTCGGGCGCGGACAGCGCGGCTAGCTGGAGCGGAGCCACCGGCGCGGAGCGCCCATTGAGCACGTTGGTCGCCATCGTGAGCTGCGCGTTCGCGACCGAAGCGACGCGTTCGGCGAACCGCACGTTGTGGACGGGGTTCCCCTTGCGCAACAGGTCCACGTTGGTGGACGCAGCCGCCAACAGCGACCTGGCGGATCGGACGGCTGGGTCCACCTCGCTTCTCGACGATGCGGCGGCTGAGACGGTCCCTCGGACACGGCTCTCCCGCGCCTCCATCTCGGCGATCAATCGCCTGCCGCCCTCCAGCCAGCGTTCCTGCATGCCCTCGTAAGCGTCTCCGTGGCAGCTCGCGCATGCGCCTGGCTTGAGCAGCCGCGTGCTGCTGGTCATCTCGACGCCCACATGCGACGAGTGGCAGCTATCACAGGCGACACGCGCCAGGAACATGGGATCCGGAGTCACCTCGACGCCGTCCGCCACGCCCATGTACATCCGCTCGACGCTCTCGTGGCATTGCTGGCAGTCGGATCGGATCGTCGTCGCGATGGACTCGATCTTGTGCTCGATCTCGGAGTGGCAGATGAGGCAGTCGAGCTTGTGCTCGGTCACGTGGACGCCGTGAATGAGCTTGTGATTCTCGAACTCGCGGAGCCTCTCGGGTCGGTCGTGGCACTGGAAGCAGCGCTCCTCCTTGACCGCGCCATCTCCGCGCACGACATCCGTATGGCACTGCGTGCACGTCACGCCGCGACTCGTGAACTCCTCGTGCTTGAACGCGATGTTGTTGATGTAGATCGTCTCTTTGGGCGCCTGGTGGCACGACGGACATCCCGAGACGGGCTCCGAATCCGCCGCCGCCTTGAAGTGACACAGGAAGCAGGTGCTCTGGGTCACCTCCATGTGGCTGCCTTGAACGATCTGCGAGTGACAGCTCACGCACCGCAGGATGCGCCCTCGCGGCAGTGCCTCCAGGAACTTCTCGTGACCCTCCGGTGGCGTTCCCGTGCGCGTCGTCATGTTCGACGGCATCGCGCTGAGGGCGCCGCGGTTCATGGTCAGGTGGTGCTGTCCGCAGGGCAGATGCTTCCGGTGCGAAAAGAGGAGCCCCTTGTATTCGATGTCGCCCGGGGGTCGCGCGTCAGAATGGCAGCCGGAGCGCAAACAGCCTTCGTCGCCGACTTCGGCGCGGGGCTCGCCCTTGTACGTGTTCGTGATGTAGATAGCGACTTCCGCGAGCGCCTTGTATTTACGGACGACATAGCCCTTGAAGCCGGGCGCGAAGTGGCATTCCGGGCATCCGACCTCACTGTGCGAGGACCGCTGCCATGATTCGTAATACGGTCGCAAGTAGTGGTGCGAGCCGCAGAAGCTCGGTTGCGACGTCACTTCCGCGGTGACCAACAGAGCCAGCAACACGCCGCCAACGGCGAAAAGCCCGGTCAGGAAGAACCGGCGGTAGCGACGCTCCAGCCGCTCGGCTCGCTCCGCCTCCAGCGCGGTGGCGATGGCTCGCTCGTTGGTCGTACGCAGACGGTTCTGCTGCACCTTGCTGATGTTGCGAACCAGCGTCAGAGCGGCGTCCGCGCTCAGCGTGAACGCTTCGGCATAGTGGGCGTGCGTCAATTGGGCGATGATCGTATCCGCCGTCGTATCGACGTCGGCGGAGCGAGGAGAGCCGTCGAGGATGGACATCTCGCCGACGACCGAGCCCTCGGTCAGGTCGGCAATCGCCGCGCCATCCGCCGTGATCCGAACCGATCCCGACAGGATGCACCACATCGACTCGCCGGGATCGCCCTGGTGGCACAGGCGCTCGCCGGGCCCGACGTGCAGGATGTCGACGAGCGAGGCAAAGACGTTGAGCCCCTCCTCTGAGACTCCCCGAAACAGTTCCATCCGCCTGAGCCGCGCAACGATCTCATCGCGCGACAGCGCGATGGGCTCCGACGTGGGACTGGTGTCGTCTGTGCCTCGCATCGACTACCCTTTCGACGCGTGCTCGTGGGTCCCCGACGCCTCGCGACCCGTCAGCCAAACGGGGCTCATCGGGAACACCTCAGGCGATAGGTGGACGTGATAGAAATGCCACACGAAGACTGCCAGAACCGCCAAGAGCGCCTCGTACCGATGCACGACGGCGGACACATCGATGACGATCTTGGGGCTGTACTCCTCCAACCATAGGATGAAGCCCGTTACCGCCATGATGAACGTGCCCCATACCAGCGCCCAGTATTCGGCTTTCTCGGCGTAGTTGTACCAACCGTACTCGGGCTGCGGGTGCTCGCTGGGTCGCCGGTAGTACCTCATCGTCGCGACGAAATCCAACCAGTCTCGCTTCCGAGGCAGCAGTTCGCGGAGTTGCCAACGACCGCGACGAGTGCCGAGCAAGTACGCCACGTGATAGATGCCGACCACGCAGAGGGCGATGCCGCAGACTCGATGGAGATCGCCTCGAAACTCGAACACCGCCGGGGATGCCAGCCCCAGAACGCGGACCCATGCCCTCGGCAAATGCGTCATGAACCCGCTGATCGCCAGGAGCGTGAACGCGATGAACATGATCGCGTGCTGGATCCGTTCGTTCCCCGTCAGGCGAACCGCCGCGTCGATGCCAGCCGGGACCTGCGACACGTGACGATGGTGCGCCATCGCTCTAAGCCTCCGGACCAGCCGCGCTCTTGCGTCGCCGCACCTGCGCGGCGAGGTCGAACGCGTTGTGCAACAGCATGCCTCCGATGATCCCGGCGATCAGCACGATATAGAGCACGCGGATCAGTCGCACGCCCAACGGGGCAGGAGCCGCCACCCCCAGATGCACCTGTCCGCTAGCGAATCCGGCGACAGCCTTGGGGTGGCAGTCCCTCTGACCGCATGTGGCACCCAGGTTGCTTGGATGCACCTGCGACCGCTCATCGGTGTGCGGAAGGATGCGATGGATTCCGTGGCAGCTAGCGCAGTTCGCGACGCTGGTCACTCCGAACTTGCTCGCGAACCCGTGGAAGCTCCCGGCGTACGTCTCGACGCGCTTCACGCTGAAGTCGTACTTGTCGGCAATCGTCACGGCGCCATGGCAGGACGAGCACGTCTCCGCGATATGGCTCTCGTGGACGGGCGATTCGGGGTCCGTGTGAGGTCGAATCCGATGGATGCCGTGACACGTGACGCATGACGGCACGTCCAGGTTCCCCGTCGCCAGGTCCGTTCCGTGAACCCCCTCCTGGAACTCCGATGCCTGCTCGTCATGGCACTCGCCACACGTGGACGGCTCGTTCTGGCGATGTACCCGCGAGTCCTTCGCCTTCTTCCCCTTGATGTTGTGCTGACCGTGGCACGTCGAGCACCTGGGAGCCTTCGGATCGCCCTCGCGAGCGCGCTCGCCGTGGATGCTCTCCTCGTACTGCCGGAACTGGTCGATATTCGGCGCGCCGCGAGGGTTGCTCTCGTAGTGGCACGCCTCGCAGTTCACCGAGGAGAGCGCCGCTTCATGCGGAATCGCGACGATATCCGTGTGGCACTCCAGACATGCGAGACCCCGATGCGCCGAGGATTCGAGCTCCCCTTCGTCGACATGCGCAGAGCCGCGGCTTCCGTCGGGCAGCGTGCGATCTCCGCCCGGCGTGCCGTGGCAGTTGGCGAGCATGCATCCGCGGTTCGTCGACATGCTGATCGCGGCGCTACTCGGCGTCGCCACGAGAACCAGCGGTACTGCGCACGCGATCGCCAGAAGCACGAGGCGGGCTCGGTCGCAACAGATGGGCGCATACATCGCGTCGTCCTAGCGTGATCGCAGCAACGTCCGTTCCGTCTCCGACAGCCAGAGATCGTTGCGGTGACAACCGACGTCCGAACACGAACGGGACGCTCGATCATACGTGCCGGACAGTGACAGTTCCACAGCCGCGCGCGAGAACTGGAGCGGATGGATGACCGCCGACGAGTTGTGCACGTGACCTGCGTGGCACGTTCGGCATCCCATGTTGAAGGCGTCGTGGTCGGCGTGAGCGCCGGTCGTCGGTGGCGTTCCGTGGCAAGATCGGCAATCCCACCGACGCATTTCCTGGGAACCGTCGTTGTTCAGGTGGCAGTTCGACTGGCAGTCTCCGGTCATTTCGTCGAACGCGGCAATCGTCACGACTCCGTCCGGGTCATAGTAGCCCGGCGGCGCGGTGACCGGGCGGTCGTGCGAGATCGTACCGTGGCAGGACACGCACATCACATTCGGCTTGTCGACATGATCGAGGTGGTCGCCGGTCTTCGGCGGCGTCTCATGGCAGTCGTTGCACCGCTCTTGCCACGAGAAGGGCTCGTGGCAAGCCACCTGGCACCGCTCGTTGGAGCGGATGAAGTCTCCGAGGGACAGATCGACATGAGCCGCGCTGAAGTCCTTCGGATTCGTCGCTGCCGTCGCCGAATGCTTGTGATCCGCGTGGCAGATCGCGCAGCCGATGCCAGAGGCTGCCAGGTCGGCTATCCCGGACTGAGTGGACATCGCCGCCAGGTCCCAGTACCGACCCCGTGGGTTCCTGTGTGCCGGGTGGATGCGGTCAGACGGCGGATTGCCGTGGCACGAATCGCATCCCCACTCGCCCTTCGGTTCATGGCATGTCGTCTGGCAGGAGCCGGTCATCGAGTCGAAGACGAAGTCGCCGCGAACGTCGATCTCGCCCGTCTCCTTGACGAGATCGTGGTCGTTGCCCGTGTGACACTCCCGGCACAGCATTCTGCCCTTCTCGACGTGGGCGACGTGACGACCCGTCTGAGGTGGATACCCGTGGCAGTCGCCACAACTCTCGCCCCAGATCATCGATTCGTGGCACACGGCGCCGCACAGCCCGTCCCGGAATGTGCCACCGGCGGCGAACGAAACCTGCACGGGCACACCACGGAAGACCTTGGGCGTCTTCACTCCGGCATCGGTGTGCGTGTGATTCGAGTGACAGGACGCGCACGGCACGACCGTGTGACCCGCCGCCGGATGGTTCCCCGATGGCGGCGGATATTCGTGGCAGCTCGTGCAATCCCACGACGATGTTGCCGGAGTCGGACGCGCCGCGCGCGCCATCAGAGCCGTGTTCTCGTGACAGGTCGCCATGCAGGACCCGGTCGGCGCTCGGTACGACTCAAACCCCGCGACGCCTGGCGAAATGTCCACAACCCCCGACTCGTGCCGATAGCCTCCGTGGCAGGACTCGCACGCGATGTCGGTTCGCAACTCTCTGTCCTTGACCAGGTGCGCTTGGTGCAGCCCAGTCGATGGCGGATAGCCGTGGCATGTCGTGCAGGCGGCGGGACTCCAGACGCGGGTCTCATGGCAGGTCGTGTCGGCACAGGACGCGGGTTCGTTGCGAGTGCTCGCTGGGACGAGCGCCCCTTCGAAGAGCAGCACGTCGCGTGAACCATTGGCGTGTTTGCCCGTCTCCTGACGAGGGTGGCAGAGCCAACACTCCATCGCGCGCGAAGTGGTCGTCATATGCGCGCTGTGCATACGGTCGTTCGGTCGACCGTCGCGGCTGGCGACGTTGTGGCACGACTGGCATGTATCCGGCGCATCCGAAAGCCCGTTGGCTCCGTGACAGCTCGAACAGTCCTTCAAGTTGGCAGTCGGCGAAAGCTGGTGGCAGCGAGCGCAGTCGCCCTTCTTCCAGCCGTGTGGATGCGTCTTCTCGTCCAGAGCGGGCGCGGATCGCGCCTGCGTACGCAGGAACTTCGCCTGATGCCACTTGAGCAGGGGAGCCTTGAAATCGGGTAGCGTCTTCTTGCTGACGCGAGCCAACTCACGCGAGCCAGTCGGTACGGTCCTGCATCCGACCGTCGCTGCAACGACGGCAAGGCACGCGAAGAGCAGTCCCAGGCGGAATCTCATTCGAATGGCACTCCGCTAGAGTGACACTTGCCGCACAGCGCCATGTTGCGTCCCAGACGGTCGTCGTCCCACCCGTCGCCATGTGGGTTGATGGTCTGGTGGCACGTGATGCACTGGGACTCTTGATGGCAGGCTGCACAGGCTCCGAGGTTCCTACGAGCCTCCGATGCGTGGTCGAACATGAAGGTCGGCGGATGTGTACCGAGATAGGTCAATCCCGCCTGCGCGTGGCATGACTGACATTCGTCGCGCGCGTGGCAACTCTCGCAGGTGACGGCGCTTCGGAGCGCGTCCGTGGGGTGCGTTTGCAGGTAGCCGGCATCGTGCACCGATGAGGACCAGACGTCGGCTCGGTGGCAGTCGGCACAGTCAGCAACGGGTCCGCTCGTCGCATGATTCGCCGTCGCGACCGACTCGGATACGTGCGGGCCCTGCACGAAATCCGCGCGCACCGTCCCACGGTGGCATACGTCGCAGAGCGATCCGGATCGCGCAGCCGCCCCCGCGTGTTGCGTCAACCAGTCCGTCGTGTGTGAGGCAGGCAGGGCTCGGCGCGGACTGAGCGTATCGTGGCACGTGCCGCAGCGATCTCCACGGGACATGTCATCCTGGTGCTGATGGCACGATCGGCACTGCGACAGACCGATGGGGAACGAGTCGTTCGCGTCGGTGCTCTTGCGCAACGCGGCATGGCAGGTGTCGCACCCGTTCGGGTTCACGTCGGGTTTCAAGTGCGTCGTGTGCACGAACCGGAACCCGTAGCTCCGAGGTTGAATCGGAGTCACATGGTCCACGTCCTTGTGGCAGAGCTCGCAGCCCTGCGTCCGGTCGTGGCAGCGCATGCACGACTCTTCCCGTGGAATCAGGTCGTCAGCCGCCTGCGTGCTCTTGTCGGCGGCGTGGCAGTCGGCGCATGCGATATCCATGTTCACGTGGCGCTCATGGCTGAACACCAGCTCGGACCGCGAACCGCCGACGAGCGGCAGCGCCGCTGCTCCCATCGCCCCGGCGATGAGGAGAGCGAGCAATCCGATGGCTGCTGCAATGTCGCGCCTCATCGCGGCACTCCGCCCATTGCCGAGAACACCAACTGGATCGATGCCAACGCGCGAGTGACGCGGCGATAGTCCCGGTTCCGCCCGCGTTCGATTCGGACGTAGGACCTCAGGTTGTCGCTCACGCGAGCGCGCACTTCGGCGTGCGCCGACCGTGCCGCTGCGTCCGTCTCTTCGTCGGCGAAACGATAGAGATTGACAGCGCTTCCGAAGCCCACCGACACGTGCGGCACGATTTCCTTCTGAACCCGGAAGAACATGTACCGCCGACGCGTTTCCTCCCAGCGGAGCCATTCCATGCCGACCTGAGCGATGGATTCCCCATCGATCCGCACCGACGCCTCAACCGCGTCGCGACGGGCGGAACCGTCGTCGAACCGCTGCTCTGTGTGACGGATCGAGCCGTCGAGACTGTCTGTGACATGGACGCGTGCCGTCAGCGACCCTTCACGCTCCGCTTCTTGAGCAAAGACGCGAAAGATCGAGTCAGGCGCGAACTGTGGGGTGTCGTACCGGACGTGCGCGACGATTGTGGCAAGGGAGATGTCGGCGTCTGCCAGTGCCGTCGCCCGGACGAGTCTGCCGAGGGAAGGATCATACGCGAAGTCGGCAGAGATGGAGCGTCGTTGGATGCCGGGATGGATGCGCGCGAAGCCGCCGCTCGCCGCGTCGAAGCCGCCGGTCAAGTAGAGCGTGTTCAGATCGCCTGTGTCCGAAGTGTCGCGGCGGTAGAGCGCCCCGGCGCGCAGACGCCCGATGCTCGCAGCTTGCGCCTCGATCAGCCCGCCGACGAGCATCGCGTCCGCCTCATTCAGCCGCCACGATTCCCCTCCGACACCGCCATAGGCGGAACCCGTAACCGACCCGGTGCGGATCGTCAGGTGAGCCCCATCGAGCTGCCAGAAGCCTGCCGCGTTCGGCAGGAACTGGCGACCGGCTCTCAGTCGAACGCCGTGCTTCACGTTCGAGACGTCCGCATACGTTTCGAACACGCGCACGTCGTCCCCACCGACCGCGTCGAGGTCGCCCGTCAACGCCTGACGCCAACGACCGGAGGCGTAGAACTGAACGCGTGTTCTGTCGCGCTCTTCGGGGAAGACAGACAATCCCAGACGACCGTATTGGAGGAATTGCGAGTCGGTGGTGTTCGGATCGTCGTCCGCTGCGGTGTCTGAGATCGCCGGTAAGTAGTGCTCGCGAGCCCAGAGAGTCGATGTCAGGCTGCTGTCCGCGCGCCACATCGCCGTCGCGGGGTAGGAGACACCGGCAGCCACGGTGACTGCCAACGCCCACAACACGGACAGTCGACTCACAAGCCACCTGCTTCCGGGTTGAAACGCACGCATCTGTCGTCCGGGACCAGGACCATTAGCCTATCATCGTCCTGGTTCTGGGACACCATCCGGCGGGTTGTCATCGGGTGTCTGCCGTTCTCTCGCGCCGGAATCGGGTTCCGCCGCCTTCTGTGCCGCATCCGCAACCAGTGCTGTCCGGGCGCAATCCCGGACACAGCGCTCGCACCGACGATCGCCCTCGGGACACTCGTTCGTCGACGCTACTACCTTGAAAACAGCCGGACTAGCGGAGCCTGTGAAGGACTCCTACGTGAGGTGGGGCGCATCTCGAGCGACCGACGTCAGTTTCTCCAGGACCGCGTCGGATGGCATCCGGTGTTCGCGCATGTGCCAGCGGCGGAGTCCCATGTACCGCGTTGGAAGAGGAACTTCACCTCGACGGTAGCGCGCGCGTCCTTGGGAGCCACAGCCGCTTGATAGGAGTGCGTATGACCCTCGTGGCACACGACGCACTCGACCCTGTAATCTTCCGCGTGGGTCGTGTGCTTGCCGGTCGACGGCGGGTAGCCGTGGCAGGACTGGCAATCCCACTGCTCCAACTTCGCGTGGCATGCGGTCTCGCACGCGCCGGTGAAGCCATCCCACGATTTCCACTTCGCCCCTCCCCCGACCTCGATGATGCCCGCACGCTTGTCGGCATCGTGCTGGTTCCCGGCGTGGCAATCGCGGCAGGATAGGGGTCCTCCCTTCGTGAGCGCACCACGCGCCAGATGCTTTGCGTGCATGGGGCTGTCAGGCGGCGTCGCATGACAGGACGTGCAGGCATCAACCTTCCACGCGCGCGCCTCATGGCATCCGCCGTCGGTACATCCCGGCGTGGCGAAGACTTCGGGAACCGCATCGGAGCTGTTGAGCTCGGACGCTGCCTTCACGAAGCGAGCCCCTTGCGCGATCTGGAGCTCCAGCCCCCCGTTGCGGTGGATGTTCTTGGCGTGACACGTGTCGCATCCGAAGGACGACGTACCGACGTGGAACGCGTGCAGCCCCGAGTCCGGGTCGCCCGTTGACGACTGGCGACCGTGGCAAGAGTTGCACTGTGCCGCCTGCGTTCCATTGAATCCGTGGCACGAGACGCACTGATCGCCACCCAAGCCGCCGTGTCCCGCGACCAGTCGCGTCGTGTGACACGTTGTGCAGTCGAGCTTCTGCCAGCCGTGCGGATGGTTCGTGAGCTCGAGCTGTGGCGCACCGACGGCGAACGGCGGCGAGTCGGTCTTCGGCGGTTGCTGGTCAACAGGATCGAGCGCGTCCTGACACCCGAATACGCCGAGAAGGGTGGTTACGAATGCCGCCAAGAGGCGGGACCATCGGATCCACTGTCGCCTGCGCGAGCGGCCTGGGGCATTCGTCGTCATGTCGAACCTGTCGGTGGGGACCGGACACTAAGCAGCCGACACCCGCGAGGCGTTCTCGCGGGTGTCGGCTGGATTGAGGGATTCGGTTACTTCAGGATGACGAGCTTGCGTGTGGCTCCGAACGTCCCCGCCTGGATGCGGTAGAAGTAGGTGCCGCTGGCAACTCGCTCGCCGAGGTCGTTTCTGCCATCCCAGTAGGCAGCGCGATCACGCGTGCGATACGCGCCGCTGTCCAGTTGGCCCATGTCGATCCGCCGGACGACTTCGCCGGTCATCGACAGGATCTGGATCGAGACGTTGGAGCGTTCGATCAGGTCGAACGGGATCCAGGTCTCCGGGTTGAACGGGTTCGGATAGTTCTGCAGCAGCACCGGACGCCACGCGACGCTCGCCGGGTTGAACCGGGTCGCACCGATCGTCACGCCGAGCGACCGAGCCTTCGGGTTCGCCGCCTCGATGGACCGAAGGGCGATCGACTTCTCGACCGGCGCGCCCAACTCGCGGACGCGGAACGTGACGTAGGCGATCTCGTCGCCGCTGCCAGCCGGCACGGTCGATCCGAGCGCAACGGCAGTCATCCGCTCCAGCTTCCCGGCTGACTCGTCGACAACGGGCGAACCCCAGTAGACCGCGTTCGTATCGCGGGCGAGGTATTGCCCGTTGCCCATCGCCTCGAGGGTCAGCACGGACGGGTCGTAGTTGAGGGACAACGTGTAGCCCGCCAGCCGATCCGCCGCGGAGACCCGGACGGCAACGCGCACGAGCCCGCCGTCAGCCGACATCGGCAGACGCTGCAGGTCGAGCCACGCCGTCGCGCCAACGGCAGCGCCGGCAACGCCGGAGCCCGCTTCGATGGCGTTGGACACGCGCATGATGTCCTCGACGTCAACCTTGCCGTTCTGATCCACGTCCGGCGACACGCCATTCGGATAGATGCCCGCCACGGCTGGCGCGACCGTCTCTCCGAAGTGCTGAGCCACGAGGACCAGATCGACGACGTTGATGACGCCGTCGCCGTTGACATCCCAAGCCACCGACTTGCCCTTGGGCACGAGCGCCTTGCCGGTCAACTCGGTGTAGGTCGTGCGGAGCAGGTCCGCTGCGAACAGCGGGTTGTGGACGCCGTAGCTACCGTCGTTCACGACGACGGTGTAGTTGAAGTTCGCCGCCCGCTGAGCCTCGGTCGTGAGACTGAGGTCCGACGGAATCGCCACGTTGCCGTTAGCATCCTTCGGGAGCTCCTTCGCGACCAAGGCGAGTAAGCCTTTGATCTCGCTCTGGATACCCTCGACGGTGCCATCCGCGTCGAAGTCCTCGCGCGCCTTCCGGTCGAAGCCGGTCGCGGCGGTGACGTCCGAGTGGCACTTCTGGCACACGCCGATATGCTGGATGTCATCGTTCGCGTTGGCAGGCGTTCCGCCGTCCCACCTCATGTGGAGCGTGTGGCCGCCCACCTTGCGGTAGCCACGCTGGTTCGCCGGCAGCGTCGGGCTCAGGTGACACGTGATGCACGTGTCTGGCACCGCCGTCAGGTGCGACGTGCTGCGGAACGTCTTGCCGTACGTGACGACGCCCGTCGCGGCGAACATCTCCGCCTGCGGAGCGCCGTGCGTGCCACGGAACGACGTCTTGATGTATTGGCTGGGATCGGGACGCCTGCCGTTATGGCAGCTCATGCACAGCCCCGCTCTTCCAGCCTGAACGACCGTCCCGTTGGCGAGCGTCACATCACCTTCCTTGCGGAGGGCGAGGATGTCCGTGCCGTTTTCGCTCTCATGGCACGCCGCGCATGTGATTCCGAGCTTATCCGGCTGAGGCAGCGGATCCTGCGGAGGCGGCTCGCCGCGTCCCTGGATCTTCGCAAACCAAGTGCCGGAGTGGCACTGAACGCACGCCGGGGTCGTCGGCGCGGTGCCGAACGCTCCACTGGATGGGTCGAAGTCGTGCGGCGAGTCCTTCCAGGCTTCCGAGTACTCGGCGATCCTCGTCGAATCGTTCGGACGGTTGGCGACGAACGCGGCGCCGACGGCATCCGCGCCCGCAGGCTTCTTGCCCGTGAGCTGCTGGATCGTCGTCCGCAGGACGTTGACGGCGTACGCCGTGTTGTGTACGCCCTTGCTGCCGTCGTAGTTGACGAGCGTCCAGTTGTAGTTCGCCATCCGCTGCTCGACCGTCGTCTTGGTCAGGTCGCTCGGAATCGCGGGATGCGCGGGCTCAGCCCCATCGTTCGGCAGGAGCTTGGCGAGGATGTTCAGCAGCCCTCCGACTTCGGTCTGGACGCCCTCAACCTTGCCGTTCCCGTCGTAGTCGCCCTTCGCCGGGATGTTGAAGGTCGAAATACCCGGATGGCACCGCTGGCACGCCTTGAGGTGTTCGATGTCATCCCGCGGGTCCTCGGGCGTGTCGCCGTTCCATTTCATCCGGAAGGAGTGGCCAGCGATGCGGTTTTCGCCATATTCGCCCTTGTCGGGTCCGAGGTCCTTGTGGCAGGTCACGCATCCCTCGAAGGTCACGAGGGTGTGGACGGATGAGCCGATCTGCTTGCCATACGTGATGGCGCCCGTGCCGTTGAGCATCTCGGTCTGCGGGCCCTCGTGCGTCCCGCGGGCGCTCGTCTTGACGTATTCCTCCGGCACGCCGCGACGGGCGTTGTGACAGGTCATACACGCCGCCGACACGCCGCCGGAGACCTTGACGCCGTGTGGGAGTGCGACGTCGCCGGTGACCCGCAGCGCGAGCATGTTCTCGGGACTGTCGACATTGTGGCACGCTGGGCAGCCGACACCATACTCTGGAGGCTTGGCGAGCCGCTCCGCAGACAGCGTTCCCCCGCCCAAGTTCGCGACGATGAAGCCGTCCGTGGAGTGGCAGTTGACGCAGGTGGCTCGCGTCGTCTGAGTCCGCGCGCCGGGGTAGAAGTTGTGGGGCGATTCCGCCCACTGGATCGCTCGGTCTGAGCGAGGTTTCGTGAGATGCGTCGAGCCAAAGGCGATCGCGCCGCCAAGGGCGGCGACAGCAGCAATCGCCAGCGCTGTGCTCAGGATCGATGCGCGCTGTCTCATGCTAGCGTCCCCTTTCGTCGGGAGTGTTGGTCTCGTCAACGCTTTCAGGCGAAGCAGATCCCGCGGCGCTCGCCGCAGGGAAGCTCTGTCGCCTGCGTATCAGGTTCCATCGAGGCGTCCCGGGTGAACCACCAAGCGACCGACGTCGCCGTCGTGCGCGGCTATGCGACGTCCTCCCCGGACTCCGCTCCCATCGATCCTCCGAATGCCCTCGTGACAACGCACGCCCAACCGGTTCCACAGTCCCAATCCGTTGCCGAATCCCATCATCGTACGGCGTCATGACACCGTAGGGTTCCTAACGACACTAGTACAGCCAGGAATGGAATCGCCGCAAGCGTTGTAGCGTCGAAAAATGAGGACTGCGAAAGGCTTGTGCATTCTGCGGCAATAGCGGCGGGCTAATCCGCCACGTTGCCCGTGGCTGCCCATTCGCATCCCCGCAGGAGCGTTGTCTGGAACTGAGGGTCCTCGAGCGCGGTCATGTCGCCGCCTGCCCAGACGTGTCCCAGGATGTCGTGGAACACGCGCCCTTTGCCGTACGTCTTGACGACGAGCATCGGCTCGTTCTGCCCGGTCCCGCCGGTCGCCGGATCCGAGTAGGCGCTCGCCAGTACGTGGTACGGCGCGCCGTGCATGTGGACCAGCTTGTGGTAGAGCTCGTCGGGATGCGCCTTGAGGTCGGAAACCCCGCGCGTGACGGGATGGTTCTTGTCGAGGACCTTCACGTCGAACGAGTGGAACCGTCCGTGTCCCGTCCCCTCGCGCCAGCAGAGCGCGCACAGCTTTTCGAATTCGACCCACCCGGGGAACCCGTTGTTCGCCGCGTGCAGAATCGTCACGCCGGTTCCGCCGCGCACGGCGTCCAGGAAGTTCGCCTGGGCGGCTTCTGACCAGGCGGGCCCGAAGTAGTCGAGGAACAGGAGCTGGTACGTGGCGAGCTTCGCCTTGTCCTCTAGCACTTCCGTCGGGTTCGTCGTGACATCCACGGAGAAGCGCCCGCTGGCTTCCAGCACGTTCTTGCAGAACGGAGTCGATCGAGCCCAGTCGTGGTTGTTCGCGCCGGACAGGATCAGCGTGCGGATCATGGTCGGTTCCTTTCGGTAGGCGGATATGCGCGGCACTCGATGCCAGTATGACACCTATCCCAGATCGGCGGAACACCGCCGACTGTGGAGCAGGGCTGTTTCATGAGCACACCTTGCCTCGCGCTTCTGCACCCCAGGCAACCGGCTGATGCCCACGCGCTGCGGCATCCGTCGACGCGCTGACCCTCTATCGCCGTCACTCCCGCGAAAGCGGAACCCAGCACCTGGATTCCCGCTTCCTGACCCCGCGAAGGCGGGGCTCGCGAGAATGACAGGTAGTGTTGGACCTGCGCAGCAAGCGGCGAGACTCGTTCATGAAACAGCCCTGATGAGGCAATGCGCTCCCTTGCCGGGCTGGGGAGCTATGCTATAATCTGAACGAAATCGCCGGTGGTGACCGGCTCGAAGCGCGACACGACTGGTGACATGAGGCATCCGTCGGTGCGTCCACGGAGGTGACCGGGAGGATGAAGTATCGCACGTTCCCGAAGACGGACATCACCGTCTCGGAGGTTGGTTTCGGCGTATGGACACTCAGCGCGGGATGGTGGGGCGATTACACCGACGCCGAGGCGGTCTCATTCCTGAGACGCGCACACGACTTGGGCATCACCTACTTCGACACGGCAGATACCTATGGAAACGGGCGTGGTGAGACGCTCGTCGCGGGCGCATTCCGCGACTGCCGCGGCGAGGTGGTCATCGGGACGAAGTTCGGCTACGACTTCTACGGATACGGCGATGGGCCGCGAGGGCAGCGCGAACTGCCGCAGAACTGGCATCCAGACTACATGCGCTACGCGTGCGAACATAGTCTGAAGCGCCTGGAGACCGATGTGATCGACCTCTACCAGGTCCACAACCTGAAGATGGACTCCGTCCTCAACGACGACATCTACAGTACGTTGGACGACCTGGTAGCCGAGGGGAAAATCCGAGCCTACGGCGGCGCGTTGGGCCCCTCCAACGGGTGGCTCGTAGAGGGCAAGGCGGCGATGCGACGCCGCAATCTGACTTCGATGCAGCTCATCAACAATCTGTTCGAGCAGTATCCGGGGCGTGAACTCACCGAGACCGGGGCAGAGACTCAGACCGGCATTCTGGTTCGCGTGACGCATTCGTCGGGTCTGCTCGAGGGCAGGTACACACGCGACACGGTCTTTCCCAAGGGCGACCATCGACGCCATCGGCCCCGCTACTGGCTGGAGAACGGCCTGCGTAAGCTCGAGACCGTCGGCTTTCTCACTGAAGGACGCGCCGCGACCATCGGGCAGATGGCTCTCAAGTTCCTGCTTGCCCAGCCCATCGTCATGACGACACTTCCCAATATCTACACGCCCGAACAGCTCGACGAGTTCGCCGCCGCGCCGGAGTGTGACGATCTGACCCCGGAGGAGCTGGGTAGTCTCGACGCCCTCTACGCCGACAACTTCGGCGTAGAGGAGCCGGTGATGGATTTCAAGGGCGTGAGCGAAGACTCGCCCGAAGCGCAGGTGTTGCTTGGCGAGGCGTCGGGGGCTGGCACATGAGACCCATGGCAGAACGACCCGGTCGCCAAGAAGCCGCTGCTTCCGAGTCTCAACCTCGCCAGTTCGTGAACTTCGCCTTCTACCAAGTCGATCCTGCCTGGCGCCGACTCCCGAAGGAGGAACGCCAACGCGGGCTGGAGGAGTGGCAGGCGGTCTACCACGAGTTCTCCCAGCGCTTCCTGGTCTACCCCTACACGCTGTTCGGTCTGCGCGCCGACTGCGACTTCCTGCTGTGGCGGATCAGCTATCGGCTCGAGGACTTCACGGAGATGTCCACAGCCCTGGCGAAGACCGCCTTGGGAGCCTATGTAACGACGCGGCATTCCTACCTGTCGATGACGAAGCGGTCGGTCTACGTCGACCGTCACATCCACGCTGGGCAGGAAGGGAACCGGCTCGAGATCCACGTGACCGACGCCAAGTACCTCGTCGTCTACCCGTTCGTCAAGACGCGCGCGTGGTACCTGCTGACGCCACACGCTCGCCAGGGGATGATGAACGAGCACATCGAGATCGGCCACAAGTACCAGAGCGTCAAGCTGAACACGACCTACTCGTTCGGCTTGGACGACCAGGAGTTCGTCGTCGCGTTCGAGACGGACCACTTGGAGGACTTCCTCGACCTGGTTCAGGAGCTGCGCGGGTCCGAAGGGAGCCGGTACACGGAGCGCGATACGCCCATCTTCACATGCATCGCCGGTGAGATAGACTCGGTGCTCGACAGCCTGGGAGGCTCTTGATGGCGACGGCTTCGCTGAGCGAACGCGATGGATTGCTTCTGAATGCCCTCCAGGAAAGCTTCCCGCTCGTCGAACGACCGTTCTCGGCGATCGGGGCGCAGGTCGGGATAACCGAAGAAGAGGCGCTGGACCGAACGATTCAGCTCCGTCGTGAGCTGATTATCCGGCAGATCGGGGCGATCTTCGACACGCGGTCGCTCGGATACAAGAGCAGCCTCGTGGCGTTCAAAGCGCCGCCCGAGCGCCTCATGGACGCGGTTCGCATCATCAATCGGCATCCGGGCGTGAGCCACAACTACGAGCGGGATCACCCGTACAACCTGTGGTTCACAATCGCCGTGCCGCCGGGATACGAACCGGAGGACGACGTCCAGACCATCGCCGAGGAGTCGGGATGCACGTACCGGATGCTGCCGACCCTGGTTCTCTACAAGATCGGCGTGAAGCTCGACATGACCGGAACGATGGCGGCGACGGCGACCTCGAGCGACAAGGGGTTCCGACGCGACGTGAAACACCAGGCGAGTGAGCTCACTGCGCAGGAATGCGCGTTCGTCCGCGTCATGCAGCGCAACATGGAATACTGCACGACGCCGTTTGCGCAGCCTGCATCCGAGCTCGGCATGAGCCCATCCGAGCTGTTCGCGATGGCAGACGATCTCGCCGCGCGCAAGGTGATGCGGCGGTTCGCCGCGATCTTGCGCCACCAAGCGGCTGGCTACAATGTGAATGCGATGGGCGTGTGGGTGGTTCCTGCGGAGCAGTGCGAAGCAGCCGGAGAGATTATGGCTGGCTTTCGGAATGTCAGTCACTGCTACCGCCGCCCCACGTACGAGGATTGGCCCTACAGCGTCTTCTCGATGATCCATGCGCGGTCGCGAGAGGACTGCGAGGCAGTTGCGGCGGCGATCAGCGACAAGACCGGTATCACGGACTACGCGATGCTTTACAGCGTCCGGGAGTTCAAGAAGATACGGCTCCAGTACTTCACGGGCGCATACGAGACGTGGCTGCGACAGCACCGATCGGATGCCCAGTTGGAGGCGGCATCCGCCGACTGAACGCGCGCCAGGCGCTGGGCGCGACTGGGGCGGGTGGCTCCTCGGAGAGGTCCATACGCCGGACCGGGAGCAAAGACGTGCATTGTTATGTGCGCGGGATGAACCACAACACGGCACCCGTCGAGGTTCGGGAGCAGCTCGCGTTCCAGGTGGACGAGCTCGCCCGGATCTTCGACGCCTTCTCGGAAGGGGGCGTGCCGGAAGCCCTCGTTCTGACGACGTGCAACCGGACGGAGTTCTACATCGCCGGAGGCGATTCGCTGAGCCACTCGCCCGTCATGTCGAGGGTGCTCCAGCGCTTCGTGGACCCGGAGATCGTGAACGACGAGACGTACTGGTACGAACGTCGAGACGAGGATGCGATCGGTCACCTGTTCCGCGTTGCGAGCGGACTGGATTCGCTGGTGCTCGGCGAGCCCGAGATCCTCGGACAGGTGAAGCTGTCGTTCGACGTGGCTCGGCAGTGCGGAGCCGTCGGCGTGTTCATGAGCGAGGTGTTTCACCGCTGCATGCACGTCGTGAAGCGCGTTCGCACGGACACTGCCATCGGCGTCGGCTCCATCTCGTTGGCGTCGGCATCGTCCGATATGCTAGCTCGCGAGCTGGGCCCGCTCTCGTCAAAGCGCCTCGTGCTAATCGGGACCGGCGAGATCGCTCAGCAAGTCGTCACCTACCTCGGCAAGGCGTCGCCGCTCGAGTTGACGGTCGTCAGCCGTTCGCAGAGCCGTGCTGAACGGCTTGCCGGGGAACACGGCGCAACGCCCATGACCATGTCGGGGATCGAGTCCTTGCTCGCTCGCGCCGACGGTGTGGTCTGCGCAACGTCCTCGTCGGCTCCCGTAGTCGACGCTTCGATGCTCGCCCCGATCATGGCACAGAGGAACCACCCTGTCGTCCTCATCGACCTCGCCCATCCGCGGAACGTCGATCCCGACGTTCGCTCGCTCAGCGATGTGCGATTGTATGCGATGGACGACCTGCGGATCGTCGTGGATCAGAACCTGGACCGCCGCCGCGCGGAGCTCCCGCAGGCAGAGGCGATCATCGCTCGGGAAACGGCTCAACTCGCGACGTGGCATCGATCTCGACCGCTCATGCAGACCGTCAAGGACTTCCGAGCGCAGTTTGAGGAGATTCGTCAAGAGGAGCTCAAGCGGCTCCGGTCCAAACTGAGCGATCTCGAATGGGATGCTGCCGACGAAGCGTCGCGCCGGATTGTCGCGAAACTGCTCCATCGGCCCACGCTCGCCCTGAAGGCGATGGACCCCAATGATCCCCAGGACCGCGAGAAGCTCGAGCTTCTCGCGGCGGTGTTCGGCCTGTCGTGCCACACCTAGTCCGCTTTCCGTCGCGTCCCGTCGGGCGCTACCGCGTCTTGACGTCCCCAGCAACTAGTCGTATCGTGCACGCGGGCAGCAAACCGGCGAAGGCGCGACGTTGTGTCGCGCGTCATCGTCTGGCTCCAACGGCAACGGTGCCGGGGCGCCACGAGCGGCAATGGACGAGGTGACATGAATCCCGATCCATCACGAGGCTTGATCCTGCAGCATGGCGAGACCGTCGTCTTCATGGGAGACAGCATCACCGACGCAGGATGGCGCGGCGACAGCGCGCGCAGCCTCGGCGGCGGATACGTGGCGCAGATCGCCGACCTGCTCGCTGTTCTCCACCCGGAGCGTTCGGTACGCATCGTGAACCACGGGAACAGCGGCGATCGCGCCATCGAGCTCGACAAGCGCTGGGATGAGGACGTCATCGCGCTATATCCCGACTGGATTTCGGTCTCGATAGGGATCAACGACGTGTGGCGGCGCTTTGCCGGGCTGGTCGAGCACGCGGTCGCCATTGAGGACTATCGCCGGCTCTATCGCGGGCTGCTTGAGCGGACTCGCGCCCGGACGAAGGCGAAGCTGATTCTGATGGAGACATCGGTCATCGGCGAAGACCTCGAGAACGACACCAACCGCTATCTCGAAATGTACAATCAAGCGATCCACGAATTCGCCGAGGAGTTCGACGCGATCATCGTGCCGATCCGGAACGCATTCCGTACGGCGATCGCAGGCCGGCCCGGGTTCGCGTGGACCGGAGATGGCGTGCATCCCTTGCCGCCCGGACATATGCTGATGGCGGTTGCATGGCTTCGGGCGGTTGGCGCGCTTGCGTAGGCGCGAGCCCCGTATCGACTGCAGATCCTGAGGATAGCCATGAACGACGAGAATGCCTCGGCACCCGTTGCAGCGGCTCCCGAGCGGCCGAAACCTGCCGTCGCGCCCGGCGGACCGGAGACTCGGATCCCGCCGATCACGCGAGCTCTGACGCCCGTGCTCGGTCAGGACCGAGCCATCGTGGTCGACGCGATCATCGAGGCGCTCTGGCCCTTCGGTCGACTGCTGGGGCTCATCGTGATGGCAGTCGTCATCGCCGCCATCGGCTGCTACATATTCGAGTCACGGCGCACGATGGCATTGGACGACGGGAACATCGTCGGCACGACTTCTGCGAAGCGCTACACCGACGCGTCGGGAGAGGTAGTGCTCGAGAAGGGTCAAGACATCGATGAGTCGGCGCTCGAGCGGCTCAAGGTTGCCGGGTACGAGTCGATCCGTGTCATCGACCACGGCATGTATGCGAACGTCAACGACGCCGTGTGGTGGGGCTTCGTGACGATGACGACCGTCGGATACGGCGACAAGTATCCGCGCACCCGAGGCGGCCGTACGGTGGCTGTTCTCCTGATGTTCAGCGGCATCGTCCTGATCTCGTCCTTCACAGCGACGGCATCATCCGTGCTTGTCGCGCGGCGGATCCAGGAACAGCAGCGCGAGCGCGAGCTCGAGTGGCAGGACCACATTGTCTTCTGCGGATGGAACGAGATGGCACCGCGGATCCTGGGAGCCATCGACTCCCGCTCCCAGACGAGGCGACAGGTGGTCATCATCAATGAGAAGACCGAGGAGTCGATGGAGCTACAGCTCCGCGGTTACGGGAACCTGGAGCTGAGGTTCGTTCGCGGCAACATCGGCCGCGAGGAGGACCTGAACCGTGCTGCCGTCCGACGCGCGCGCCAAGTCATCATCGTGCCCGACGCGTCCGACGGCACTCCACCCGATGATAGCAAGACCATCGACGCGACCGTGATCATCAAGGATATGGCTCCCGTAGTGAAGGTTTACGCCCACGTGATGGAAGCCGAGCGGGTTCCCAACCTTCGTCGCGCCATGGTCGATGACGTGGTCGTGACCAACGAATACATCTCCGAGCTGCTTGCTGCCCACGTCACGGCTCCCGGCGTTCCTCAGGCCCTACGGGCGTTGATCGCGCTTGACGGATCAGCGGAGTTCGTGGTCATCGCCGTCCCGAGCCAAATCGTCGGGCGGACTACGGAGGACTTGGTCGCCCACGTCCGGACGGAGCATCGGGGCGTCTTGCTCGCGATCGTGGCTGAGGAAGCGGGCTTTGGGCTCGATACGGCAATGCGCGGCGGCGATCCGTATATCATCGAGGTCATCCAAGAAGCGATTGCCGACGCCGGCATCACGACCCAGACCCAGGGGTCTAAGACGACCGTGACCGTGAACCCTCCGTACGACCGCGTCGTTCGCGAAGGCGATATGGCTCTCATCGTACGTTCGAAGGCGTCGACCAGCGCAACCGCGTGATGTGCCTGCGGCATCGGAGCGAGTGACATGGCGGAAGTATCTCTTACCGATCTTCAGCGGTTCCAGCAGGGCCAGCCCGTGGGCATTTTCGCCGGTCTGGCAGATCACCAGTTGACGTCGATCGGTGAGATCGTGCATCGACAGCGCTTCGGTGACGGCGACGTGATTATCAGCGACGGCGATGAAGGCGACACGATGTTCCTCCTACTCGCCGGGAAGGCGCGCGTCACCAAGAAGGTGTTCATCAAGAGCGCGCGCAAGGTCGGCGAAGGCGAGAAAGAGATCATCCTCCTGCCCGCTGAGTGGAATCCCTACTTCGGCGAACTGGCTCTGTTCGATCCTCGCAGCCTTCGTACCGCGACCGTCGCGGCGGTCGGGACTTCGGAATGCGGCGTCATCTACAATCGCGATTTCATCGCGCTGGCTGACGCGGACCATGACCTCGGATACCTGGTTCTCAAGAACGTGTTGCAGAAGCAGGTCGGGATCATCCGCAAGGCGAATGAGAACATCCTGAACCTCATTACAGCTCTCAGCTTCGCGCTTTCCGCCTCGGCACAGTAGGCTGATCCTCGCAGCCCTGCCGCCTTCCCACACACGCCTTGACATGCGCGAGGCGACGACGCACAAGCGTGGAGTCCGCCTGCGCCGCGCGTCCATGACCGCCAGCGGAGCCCGACGGTGACTCTATCGCTCCTGGCAGGAAGCACCGCCGCCTCGCGGCAATCCCTGCTCTTCTCAGCCCTCGAGCGTGCCGTGGAACCCGAATCCCGCGTCCTGGACGCGCTGATCCTCGTTCCCGACTCTCGCGCCCGCGCCTGCGCCGAGGCGGCGCTCACCGAGAGGTTCGGAGCCCGATGCTGGCTTCCGTCTGTCGAGACATTCGCCTCGCTGTGCGGGAGACACCGGCATAGGGTCTTGCGCGGGAGAACGGTCCTGACCGAGCTCGAGCGCGTGGCGTACGTCCAGGGGTTGCTCGCTTCGGAGCCTTGGCTGGGTCGCACGCGACCGACGCGCAGCTTGGCGCGTCGGGTCGTCAACGCGCTGGATGCGTTCGCTGCATTGCGCCGTGATCGGTCCGCCGACATCGAGCCCGAGTTGGTTGCCTTCGCTCTGGGACGGGCGCGTGTCCGCGCAGGTGTCGAACGCTTCGCAGATCGATATGCTCGTGCTCTCGCTCGGAGCGGTCGGATCGATGGGACCGACGCGGCGTGGGAGCTCGTCTCGTGGTGGCACGAACACGGGTATGGAGAGCCCGGCTCGCTGTTGACGCTCGACGGGTTCTCGGAACTGACGCCACTGATGCGCGCGGCGTTCGGAGCCCTTGTGGGTTCGTTCCGCGAAGTGGCGGTGACTCTGGCGGCTCCTACCGACGGACCGGATGCGATCGAATCCGAGCCGGGCTACATGGCGCTCTCGCCCCTCCTGAGCTACTTGCGGGCGTTCCCGCACCGGATGGTGACGGCGCCGGACGAATCCGCGTCGGGCCCAAGACGTGCGGCGGCTTCCTTGTTTCACGTTTCGCCAGCGCCGGTAGACGCCAACCAGGGTGGCGAACCATCCATCACCATCGCAAGACGGCTCAACCGGCGGAGCGAGGCGAGGACAGTCGCCCGATGGATTCGCTCGCAAGTCGCAGCCGCCGCGTCGGAACCTGATCCAGGGGAGTTCGTCGTTGCGGTCCCCGCGATCGCCGACTACCGCGAACTGCTGATCGAGGCGTTCGAAGAATACGGCATCCTATTGTCTCTTCCATCGCGGACGCCGCTTCGGGAGTTCGCGTTTGTCCGGCGCGTCCAAAGAGCCCTGGCGCACGTTGCCGGGCCCGCGCGTGGCTGG
This sequence comes from Candidatus Poribacteria bacterium, assembly GCA_016866785.1. Taxonomy (NCBI): domain Bacteria; phylum Candidatus Poribacteria; species Candidatus Poribacteria bacterium. Next base: position 6,028 of record VGLH01000038.1, on the reverse strand, counting down.
AATGTCCGTGAGATCGAAGGGCTCCTCGGCGGAGCCGCGCGCCTGCCCGAACCGCCGGACATGCGCGAGCGAGTGGCGCGTCTGTGCGGCTGGGAGCCGTCGGACCCTCGGCGTGATGCGCTGCCGAGGCTCATCGCCGTGGCGCGGAGATACGGGTTTGACGAGCCGTTCTCGGAAGGGGAATGGTACGCCCGGCTGGAAGCCTGGATAGATCTCGACGCCGCCTCTCGCGCCGAGGGTCCGATGCCAAGCGAGAGGGACCGCGAGCTGAACAGGCGTCAGGAACTGGAAGACCTGGCATACGCGGTCTGCCAGATCGGGGACTTCATTCAGCGAGGGATTTCGGTCGCGAGTGCGGGTTCCCCCGATGCGTTCTTAGCGAGATTCGTCGGCTGGCTTGCGGACTACCACCTTGGACCAGCGGACTGGAGCCACGCCGCCGACGCGGACCCCGAGGAGCACGATGCGTGGAGCCGAGTCGACCGCGTATGCCGACAGACGCTAGAGGGCTTCGCGGCAAGCGCTGGGACGGAACCGGTTCCCGCGAGCCTGTGGGCGGAGGGGCTCATCCAAGCCATCGGTGAGGAACCGTCGGTCGAGTGGACCGCGCACCACGCGGGCGTGCCGGTCATCCACGTCGCCCAGGCGGGACGACAACGGTCCAGGCACCTGTTCGTCCTGGGACTCGCTGAGACTGCGGAACTCGATGCCTGTATGGAACCGCCCGTGACGGCGAGCTCGGACGGCTCGGAGCGCTTCCACTTCCGCGAAGCGATCGCGAACGCCGACCGCGTCTGCTTGCTCTATCCAGAACGCGACGGAGAGCATCATCTCGCGGGGCATCCCTTCATCGAGGATGTACGGTCGGTTCTGGGTGTAGAAACCGGTGCGCCTGTGGGCGTCGTACCCAGCGAGGGCGAGAACGCTCCGCCGCTGTGCGTCCGTGAGGCGCTGGCGCACATGGGTGCAGACGACGACGCATCGGGCGCCGAAGACCTGTGCCTGCCGTGGGAGAACGTCGCGGCGATGCTCGATATGGAACGCTCGCGGTTGGACATGTCCCGGTGGGGTCCGTACGACGGGTACCTCGAAGCGACCCCAACGGTTCGCCAACTGCTCCGCGAACACTCGCGCCGACCGTACAGCGTGTCGCGGATCGAGTCGTACGTGAACTGCCCCATGCGGACGTTCTTCGACCGCGTGCTCAGGCTGCGCGCGCCGGAGGAGCGCGGCGACGGAGTGGACGCGTTGACCCTCGGCGCGGCGATCCACGCGGTCTTGTCGGAGTTCTATCGAGGGGTTCCCTTGGACTTCCGCGATGATGGTTTCCGGGTCGCCGCCCGGAACCGGATGCGAGAGATCGCCGGGCGAGTGTTCCAGCGCTACGACGGTGCGTATCCGGGGGTGTATTGGGAAGAAGCGAAGCGGGAGCTATTGCGCGGTCTGCAAGACGAAAGCGAAGGCGCTGGGCGATTGGCGCGGTTCATCGAGTTCGAGGCATCCAACGAACGCCTGCTACGGACGGATCAGACGGTCCGGGCGCGGCATATCGAGCTAGGTTTCGGGGCGAGTCGCGATGATGCCGGATCCGCGCCGCCGCTGCGAGTCCCTCGCGAGGGCGATGAGCCGATCCTGGTCATCGGCAGGATCGATCGAGTCGACGTGGATCCTGCGACCGGTGCGTTCGCCGTCTACGACTACAAGACCGGCGCGCCGCCGAGCTCGGCGGAGCTGCTGAAAGGCTGGTCGTTTCAACTCCCCGTTTACCTTCTCGCTCTCGAGGGATACAGGGATTGCGTCAAGCCGATCGGAGCGGCGCTCTACGAAGTCAGCCGAACACAGTGCAGGACAATCGACTTGCCGGTCGCCACACGGCGCGACGGAACGTGGCTGAATGGACTGCGCGCCGAGATCGAGGACCGTGTCTGCGAGATCGATGACCATGTGCGCAACGGTCGGTTCCACCTGACGACTCGATCCGAAGTCGAAGCGGGCTGCCGCCATTGCCCCTTCCAAGATATCTGCCGGATCGGATCGACTCCTCGGATCGCTTACACGACTCAGCCGCACTTCGTCCCGGTTCCGCTCAACGCCGGCAGCAGGAACACCGACGCATGAACGACTTCCGGGTCACACCCGAACAACAGGCGGCAATCCACTGCGCAAAGAACGTCGCCATCACGGCGGGAGCCGGCACCGGCAAGACCGAAGTGATGATCCGGCGGATTATTAACGCCCTCGAAGATGCAGAGCGGATCGACGAACTGCTCGTGGTGACGTTCACGGAGAAGGCGGCGGCTGAGATCCGTGAGCGCGCCTACCGCGCGATTCTGCGCCGCATCGCTGAGACATCTGGTGACCGGCGCGCTCGATTCCTGCGCATGCGCGACACGTTTGCCAAGAACCGGATGTCTACGATGCACGCATTTTTCGCGCAGATCGTCCGCGCCTTCACAGACGATTCAGACGGGGCGCGACCCGACTACGGCATCCTGGATGCCTCGGAGAAGTCCATCCTCCTGTGGGAAATCGTCGCTGCGCGCCTCGACGAGATCGCAACGGGCCCTGACAGCCCTCCGAAGCAGGACCTGCGGGTCTGGATCCGCGCTGGCACGTCGCGTGAAGGCGTCGCCGTGGGGGTCTGCGAACTGATCGAGCAGCGGACCATGACGCTCCCGTGGCTACGTCGGGCGGCTGCGGCGGAACCGGAGATGTGGCTCAGAGCAGTACGAGAACGCGCCCTCGACCTGACGCGCGCGCAAGGCGAGGCGTTCTTGACACGTCCTGACATCGCCTCGCTGTTGGGCGCAATCGCCTCATACGCCCCCAGGAGCCCCAACGCCGTCGATAGGCTGACGGAACTGCAGGCACTGGTCGTTCGGGCAATGACCACCCGGTCTCTCCACGAGCTCCACGCCAGCCTGGTAACCACGCAAGGGGCCCGATCCACCACGACGCTGGGGAACCAGAAGACGTGGGAGCCTGCCACGCTCGCCGCTTTGCGCAGCGACTTGGGCGAGATCGCGGCTGCCGTGGCTGCGACGCCGGAGCTCGGGTTCGTCTGGGACGAGGATACGGAGGAACTCGCGGCTGCGCTGAGTGGCTCGATCGCGCGGCTCGCCTTGGCGTGTCTCGCCACGTATGAAGAGGAGAAGACGTCGCGCAACGTCCTCGACTACGCCGATCTGGAGCTCCGCGCGGAGGCTCTTCTGAATCGAACCGACGTGATGACAGCGCTGCGGGAGCGATTCCGGTCGATCTCGATCGACGAGTTTCAGGACACGAGTCTGCGTCATTGGGCGCTGTTCCGATCGCTGGCGTCGGGGGTCGACGGTTCCCTGGTGCCTGGTAAGCTGTTCATCGTCGGAGACGAGAAGCAGGCGATCTACAGCTTCCGAGGCGGCAACGCGGAGGTCTGCCAGCAGGCTCGCGACGAGATCGGTCGCTCTCTCGTGTTCACGGGCAACTTCAGGTCGAAGGCGAACCTCGTTCTCTTCACCAATCGGTTCTTCTCGCGTCTGTTGGTCGGCGGTTCGCCGTACGAAGCCACTGCCCAAGACCTACACCTCGCCGACGAACCTGGACCGCCCCAGGACAGCCGCCCCGATGCCGGAAGCGTGCGCCATCTTGTCGTTGTCGGCGACCATGGGCTCGCCGACACGCTGGCGACGGAGGCGCATGCGCTGGCAGCGTTCCTTCGAGACCTCATGGACGAGGTCTACGAGGACGAGTACCCGGGAATCGCCTCCCGGATGCGGGCAGGCGAACGCACTGTCGGGATGCTCTTCCGGCGTGCGAGTCATCAAGCCGTCTATGAACAGGCGCTTCGGGAGCACGGCGTGCCGTTCAGCACGGCGAAGGGGAGCGGCTTCTTCAGCCGCGGCGAGATCCTCGATCTACGCAACGCGCTGCGAGCGATCGCCCGTGGTCACGATGACATCGCGCTGATGGGTCTGCTGCGGTCGCCTCTGATCGGGTGCAGCGACGCCGGCCTGTTGCTCCTCGCAGCCAGGCGCATGCGCGACATGTCGGTCGCGATGGCGCTCGATGGGTCGGAGTCGGTAGACGGGTTCATCGAATGTGGGATGTCTGCGACCGATGCGGCGGCGCTCATCAAGGCGAAGCATCTGTTGGTGCGATGGCGGAAATGCGCACAGAGCGAGAACACTGCGCGACTTCTGTCGCGGGTTCTGAGGGAATCTGGCGCGTATGCGCCGCTGGCGATGGGAACCGACGGTCGGCAGCGCATCGCCAATGTAGAGAAGTTCGTCGACTTCGCGCAGTCCTTCGATGCGCGGCATGGAACCACGCTGACGGACTTCATCTCGGAAGTCGACAAGAAGGCGGAGCGAGACGAGGAGACAGACGCCGACGTTCCGGACACGGGAGCCGTGCAGCTACTGACTGCGCATCGAGCCAAAGGGCTCCAGTGGCCCATCGTGATCGTGCCGGATACCAACTGGGCCCCCAGTCGCGGCATCGAATCGAGGGGCCCGGACGGGCTCGGCATGTCACGCGTCGGGATGGCGACGGTGAGCGGGCGTACCGGGCCCGCCACCGAGATCGTCGTGAAGCCTCGGGCGCGGTCCGGCGCGGATGCTATCCCGTTCATGTGGCAGGTCGCCGAGCTCGAGGCGAGGCAGCGGAACGCGGCGGAGCTCAAACGGCTCCTCTACGTTGCCTTCACCCGAGCCGAGTCCCATCTGATCTTCTGCACGCCCGATGGAAATCCCGCACGCGGCAGTTGGGCGGCGATGATCGACGAGGTTCTCACGGACTCAGAAGTGACGCAAGGATCCCACGCCTTCTTCCGACGGCTCGAGATCGCTCAGCGTCCGGTTCCGAGGGCGAAACCCACACCGGTTCGGCGCAGCGGACTCGATCTCAGCCGTATTCCGCCAATCGTCTGGCAGCAGGAGCGGACAGGGCTTGAGCTCGTTGAATCCCTCGAGGCGGTTCTGGCGGATGTTGGAAGGCAGTTGCTCGCGGCTTGCTTGCGCGAGGGAATCGAGCCCGATGCTATTGCCAGACATGCCAGGCACTGGCTGACGCGGAGCGAGGCGTCCCTCGATGCCGTCACCGTATATGGGCTCGTGTCAGCGGTATCGCATGCCCGCTCGTGGTTCGTCGAGCGATTCGGACCTCTCGAGCACGTCCGTTGGCTACCTGCGTTCAGCAACGGCGGTCGGTACGACCAAGCGCTGGCGCTCGTGCGTCGGGAGTCTTCGCGTTGGACGCTGGTTGACGTGCTCTTCCGGTGGACCCGGCTCGGAGGCGCTGCTCCGGACCCGGTCGCTGAGGTTCGACGACGGGACCTCTTGCGCGTGGCACGAGAAGTCATGGGCGACGCAGAGGCGACGACAGCGGTATTCGATCGCCACGGGATCGCGGCGCTTGCCGACGGCGACGAGCCTGCCGGTCGCCAACTGGCGTTCTTCTGAGCCCCAGACGACCGTCGGCACGGATCGGAGGATAAAGTGGTGCGCCGTGGTGGAGTCGAACCACCAACCGCCTGATTAAGAGTCAGATGCTCTGCCAGTTGAGCCCGCGCCGTTACTGATTCTTGCCGCTAGCTCGCGCCGACCTTCCCTGAAGTTTCCCTGAGAACCGCGTTGCGGCGGCGATAGTGTCACGGTTCGCCCGTTCTCGCAACGGGGGTGCAGCGCGTCGCAGATGACCGTCGGAATGGCACGCACGCATCACCGTCTTGGACCGCGTTGACGCCCTCTGGCTGTCGTGGTAGTAGCGCAGTTGCGGAGACCTGGAAGGAGGGCGAGATGAGAGCCGTTGGACGATTCAGGCAGTTCCTCAGACGCGTTTGGGATTGGATGACGACCCCTTCGGTGGCGCTTGGTGCCGTTGGACGGTTCTTCAGACGGTTCTTCTGGGCGACGAGGCCGCTCCGACTCGCGCTTGTCATCTACGCGCTGCTAATGGTCTTGAACATCCTGTATCCGCCATCAGGACGGGTGCATACGGAGAAAGCGCACCAACTGCTGACTACTCGTAGCATCCGATATCCGGTGTG
>VGLH01000037.1 GCA_016866785.1 Candidatus Poribacteria bacterium | reverse complement strand
TGTCCGTGCCGTTGAAGTTCGCCGACGGCGTGTAGGTGACCGACGCGCCGGAGATGGTTCCCAGCGTGCCGTTCGAGGGGCTGGCGACGACCGAGTAGGTCAGCGTCTGACCGGTATCGACGTCCGTAGCGCTCAGGGTGATCGCTTTCGCCGTGTCCTCGTCCGTCGTAGCGGGGACGTTGCTGGCGACGGGAGCCGTGTTCGGCGTCACCGTGATTGTGAACGTCTTCTGCGTCGTGTTGTTCGCCGACTGTGCATCGTCGGCGGTGACGGTGATCGTCGCAGAGCCGCTGCCACTGGACGCGGGGGTGTAGGAGAGCGCCCGCGTCGAACCGCTGCCCGTGACCGCTGGATTCGGAATCAGCGTCGGATTGCTGCTGGTTGCCGTGAAACCGACGATCTGGCTCGACTCGTCGCTGCCGCCTCCCGGTCCGACACCCGTGATCGTCACCGTCTGCGTGGACGAACCCTCGAACACGGTCGCGTTGGAGATCGCGTCGAACACGGGCGGGTCGTTGACCGCCGTGACCGTCACCGTGAAGGTGCGCGTCGCCGTGTTGTTGGCGCTCTGACTGTCGTTCGCAGTGACGGTGATGACCGCCGTCCCGTTCGCATTCGCGACCGGCGTGTACGTCAGCGTCCGACTCGTTCCCGTGCCGGTGACCGCGACGCTCGCGATGAGCGCCGTATTCCCGCTCGTCGCCGTGACGGTGACCGTCTGACTCGACTCGTCGCTTCCGCCGCCGGTTCCAACGCCCGTCACGGTGACCGTCTGCTCCGCCGCATCTTCGAGGATCGCCGATGGATCGCTGATCGCGTCGAGAACCGGCGGGTCGTTCACGGCGTTGACGGTGACCGTCACGGTCGCCGTGTTGCTGTCCGCCTTCGTGTCGTTGGCTTTGTAGGTGAAGGTATCCGTGCCGTTGAAGTTCGCGGACGGCGTGTAGGTGACCGACGTTCCCGACACGGTTCCGAGCGTGCCGTTGGTCGGATTCGCCACGATGGAGTAGGTGAGGGTGTCGCCGCTGTCGGCGTCCGTGGCGTTGAGCGTGATCGCTTTGGCGGTGTCTTCGTCCGTCGTCGCCGAGACCGCGTTCGCGACGGGCGCGTTGTTCGTTGAGGGCGCGATGGACGCGACGGCGCCGCCTAGGATGCCAAGTACGTTGTTGAAGGCAGGACCCGTCCCAACCGACGAACTCGACGCGACGCTGCGATTGCCCGTCGTGGAGTCGACCCGAATGACGGTGTTCTCGCTGAACGTCGTGAAATAGAGGCTTCCATCCGCAGCAATGGACATGCCGTAACGATTCGATGTCGTCGTGGGTCCCGTTCCCGTCGAGGAGCCGGTAACGGTCGTTCGATTGCCTGTCGTCGGATCGACGCGGAGGATGTAGTCCGTGGAGCTGGTTTCATTCACGACATAGAAGGAACCGTCGCTTGCTCGCACGATCGCGGTGGGATCCGCCAGCGCGGGACCTGTGCCGGTCGACCCATCTGAGAGAACCGAGCGGACGAGCGTCGTTGGGTTCAAGCGGAGGATCGAGTTGCTGAACCGCGTCGTGTAGACGATGCTCCCGTCCGGCTCGACGACCACCCCGAACGGTGTGGAGACAGCCGCGCCGGAACCGACGGACGAACTGGCAAGCGTCGTTCGATTCCCTGTCGCCGGGTCGACGCGGTAGATCACCTCAGAAGCCATTGGTACGATGATGTTCCCGCTGCTGTCCAACGCCAACCCGTAGACCGCCGACAGTGACCCGCCCGTCCCGACCGTCGAGCTCGATACGACCGCCCGGTTTCCCGTGCTCGGATCTACGGACCAGATACTGGTCGATCCATCGCCTCCGATATAGATCGTTCCCGTCGTGCTGTTGCGCGCGATGCCGACGGGAAAGGATATGCTCGGACCGGTGCCCGTCGTGCTGTTCGACAGCACGGTCCGGTTCCCATTCGACAGGTCGACGATGTAGAGCGAGTTGCCACTATAGTTCGCGACGACCGTCTGCTAGGCGTTCCCGATGACACCCACCGCTGCCATGGCGACAACGAGCGCCCATGACCCGACGGTGCGCCGAACGGCGCCGCCCCACGGGTTTCCAGCACCACGCACGCCTAGGCTGAACGCACGATGACACTGCCCTTTCATTCGAGCCCGTCTCCTTCAAGTCACCAGAGGTCGCGGCGGCAGCTCTTCCAGGGTATGCCGATTCAACGAGACCGTGACGCCCCATCCTCGACGACAAGGAGTGTATTGGCAGTCCGATCTCGTGTCAATGCCCGGTTCCGAGCATATTAGAGAGTATTGTTTTAGATATCTCTTAGCTAGATAGCAGCCTTCTGCCGAATCCGAGGCTGATTCACTCGACCGTATTCGCTCCGTTACGAGCCTGCGTGACGAACGCCCCGGCGATGGGCTCAGCGCAGCATGTCATCGAGGAATGCCGCCAGTCCGTCGTGCCGGGCGAGGTCGATCCCGTAGAGGTCGAGCAGGAGCGCGATCCGGTCGTCGCCTGAAGCCGATGGGAGCGCCCGCGCCTCGCTCTCCGTGAGGGCGGGCACGCCGAAGCGCTCCAGGAACGACTTGGCGTAGGACTTGTAGCCGTGCTGGTAGGAACGGCTCGTGCGGAGGATGTAGAACGCCATCAGCGGCGAATTCAGGAGCGTCTGCAGAACGCGCAGGTCGGTGTTCCACGCTGGCTGTCCGTCCGTAGGGGCGACTCGGCGAATCGCCCCTACGTCGTGGGTGTCGCCTACTTGTGGATGACCAGCGGGCGAGTCTCGCGGAAGGGTCCGCCCAGAGCTCGTCGGTTTCGGTGACGGGTTGTTCCTGCCACAACGAACACCGGGGCGCGGCGAATGCCTGGCGCCATGCGGCTTTCATCGGCGAATGAGGTTGCCCAAACCGCGCCCAAACTGGCGATCTATCGGGTCATTCGAGGGCGAAAGCGGGCGCCATGGCAATGGTTGGGTCTGCCAGTAGACGGCAAGCAGAGGACCCGCAGAACCAGTGTTCCTGCGGGTCGAGGTAGCACGCTCTTGGTGGCTCCGGTTGGACTTGAACCAACGACCTAGCGATTATGAGTCGCTCGCTCTACCGACTGAGCTACGAAGCCGCGCGATTGCGGGTGGTCGCGTCCGCCGAACGGTATTGTATGGACCCGAATCGCCGTCCGTCAAGGAAAGGTCTCCGTTGGCGCCCGCCGCCGGTCACGACTGCCCGTACAGCGACCGGTACGCTTCGGTCGCCGCGTCGTAGACCTCGCGGATGGGCTGCGCCCGAAAGCTCTGCCGCCCGACGGCAGTCGTCGTACTCAGGAGCGGTCTTCAGGATACCGGTGCAATCCCGACTTTCACGCGGACTTCGCCGAACCGAGTCGTGACGCGAACGACCTCGCGCGCGACCTTGCGACGCGAGAGCGGCGACACGCGAACGCCGAAGGTCGACGTTTCGCAGCATTGTTGAGGATCCGTCGCGGTCACTGGCAGATCGAAAATGCCATCCACTACGTCCCAGATGTGACCTATGACGAAGACCGCAGCCAAGTCCACGTCGGCAACTCGCCACGTCTGCTGGCAGCCCTCCGCAACATCGCTATGGCACGATCCCGATCCGACGCAACGGACGAACCAACATCGCTCAAGCAACCCGCGACCTTGCCGCCAAACCCTGGCAAGCCCTGCAATGGCTAGGGATACGTCGTTCGTGAAATGGCAGTGCAGCGATCGGGCAGTCCGGCGATCCTTGCTGTAGGGCTCCGGCGGTGCCTAGAATGGCGCTTACCGGCGACATGACTCCAAAGGAATCGGCAGTGACTGCGAAGAAGATCCGCCTGACGGAGAAGGTGCAGTGCGCGGGTTGAGCGTCCAAACTCGCTCCAGCGGTGCTGGAGCACGTGCTGGGAGCTTTGCCCAAGTTCGCTGACCCAAACCTGATCGTCGGTATGGAAACCGCCGATGACGCCGGAGTCTATCGACTCGCCGACGATCTCGCCATCATCCATACGGTGGACTACTTCACGCCCATCGTCGATGATCCGTATACGTTCGGCGGCATCGCCATCGCGAACGCCCTCAGCGACGTGTACTCGATGGGCGGAACTCCGCGCACTGCTCTGAACATCGTCCTTTGGGACAAGACGCTTCCGACCGAGGTTCTCGGTGACATCCTTCGAGGCGGAGCCGACATGCTCCTGCGAGCCGGCTGCACGCTCGTCGGAGGTCACTCGGTCGATTCGCCGGAGCTCATGTATGGAGCCGCCGTCACTGGTACGGTGCATCCGGGGCGGGTCATCCGCAACTGCGACGCCATGCCCGGCGATGTGCTGATCCTGACGAAGCCGCTCGGCGTCGGCATTCTCGCCACTGCCGCGAAGTACGACGGGATCGGTTCCGACGAACTCCAGCCCGCGGTCGATTCGATGATGACGCTGAACGATCTAGCCGCGCAGGTGATGCTCGATCACCACGGACGCGCCTCCACGGACGTCACCGGCTTTGGTCTCGTGGGACACGGGTACGAGATGGCGAAGGGCAGCGGATGCGGACTGGAGCTGATCGCGAATCGGGTACCCGTGCTGGACGGCGTACTGCGGCTGATCAACGCTGGCACGCACACGCGAGCCCCGGGGCTCAACCGCGCGTATGTCGGTTCCCTGCTCCATTGCAGCGATGGCGTGGACTCCCATCGGGCGCAGCTCATGTTGGAGGCTGAGACCTCGGGAGGCCTCCTGATCGCGTTCCCGGCTGATCATGCGAACGCCGCGTTGGACGCGATGCGCGCGGCAGGCTTGGCATACGCGAGCGTCGTCGGGACGGTCATCGACGCGCCAGCAGGGACGGTGAGAATCGTCTAGCAGATCGAGTCCACCTCGATGCGCCGACCCGTCCGCGCTGAGACGTGGCATGCCTCCGTGAACGCCATGTAGCGCATGCCCTCCTCGAACGATGTCAGCACGACAGGTTTGCCGGTACGGATGGAGTCGACGAAGTCCTCCTCGACCCGCCAGCCGCCCCGCTGAGACTCCGGCACGATCACTTCCGACATGCCTGAGCGGGAACCCAGCGAAAGCCGCTCCGTTGACAGGTCGATGTGGAGGGTCCCGTTCGTGCCGTAGACCTCGACCCTGGGCGGGCCCGCGTGGACTGCGACGCTGGAATAGTGGAACACCGCCTGCGCGCCGGATTCCATGTGCGCCAGTATGCTCAACGAGTCGGGAACGTCGGCGGCGACAGGCACGTCTGACGAAGGATCGGGGCGGGATGCGATCCAAAGACGCATCTGCGCCATCACGCTTGCGGCGTGGCCGAAGTAGCGGCTCAGCATCTCGTAGTCGATCCCCAACGTCATCACGTTCAGGCCCGACAACTCCCGACGATGCCGCCAGTGGACGGGCGCGTTCGGGTCCGCGCCAGCATCGGTCAGCCCGCGCACGTAGATCTCGCGCGCGTCTCCGATGGCTCCGGCCGCGAGCAGCTCGCGCAGCACGACATCGGGTCCGAACAGGCGAGGCGACGGGACGATCTGCGCGACTCGATCCGTCCGGCGAGATACCTCGTGCATGGCGCGCGCCTCGGCGGCGTTCATCGCCATTCGAGCCTCGCAGAGGATGTGCTTGCCCGACTCCAGCGCGGCAATCGTCATCCCCGCGTGCATGTAGGGCCACGTGCCGATGACCACGGCGTCGATGTCGTGACGCCCGATCAGGGCTCGCCAATCGGTCATCACGTCGTCGATGCCGAACTCCCGCGCGACGCGGCTCCCGGATTCCACGCTGCGGTTGCAGATGGCAACGATCTTCACGTCGGGCAGTCGCTGAAGCCCGGGGATGTGCCTGCTTCGAGTGTTGGCTCCGGCACCGATGACTCCGACGCGCAAGACGCTCATCTCCGAGTCCCCTCTGCGAATGGACGCGCGCGCCTGTCCTACCGCGAATGGCGGCTTCGTGACCGGTCTGACCAGGGGATCGAACCGAGGCTGAGACGTTCGCTCGAGCCGAAGACGGCAGACGGACTCAAGCCGCGAGTCCTACGAACCATTCCCTGCTGTGCTGCGTTCCGACGGGAGCGTTACGGGCTTTCCGGCTGCTCTCGCCCTCGCCGCGCGACGCATCAGGAGCTGCTCATAGGCGCTGGGAACCGACGAAGCTTGGGGAGAGGGCGGGTTCGGCTCGCGCGCACTGACAGATGACCTGCGCGCGGTCTCACGGGAGCGGGACGCAGATCGTGTCGCGGTTCGCTTCGGCTTGGGCTGCTGCGACTTGGCGACATTGGTTGTCTCGGAGGGCTTCGGCGGCTCCTGCGCTGGCGGCGGTTCCGCCACGGCTGCGACCGGAACCTCGGCGAGTGGCTGCGTCGCGGCAGCGGCAGCGGAGACAGCCGCGTTCTCAGCCACGACGAGCGTTGGAGTTTCGTTCACCTGCTCCGGCACGATCAGGGGCGCTTCGGACGTGACCGGCGCTAGCGGGGGCGGGACAATCGGAGGTCGCAGCAGCCAGCGCCATATGCCGTAGAAGGCGATCGCCAGTCCGATGACCGTGACCAGAAGAGCCACCAGCCGCAGGCGTTCGTTCACAACAGGAGCGGGTTGCTCTTGCTGCTCGTTCGGGGGTGTTTCCACGAATCGACTCTCCGTGTCGGTCCCGTGCGGCCGCAGCCGTGATAGCCCGTGATCCAGCGCTGCGAAGCCGAACAGGAAGCGCTCCGACGTCGCCGAAGGCTAGCACACTCCGCGCGTGCGTTCAACCGAGACGTCGTCTGGATGTATACGCTCGCACCGCCGCCTGTGTTGCAGGGGTTCTAACGACCAGCACCAGCGTGGCGCTCTTCGAGTCGCTCATTGACCACTCGCATGCGCGACGTCAGGACGGTCCAAGGCTCGTCGCGGATATCCACCACGCCGTAGTTGCTGTTTTCTCCGTCGAACCGCCCTTCGGAGGGCTCGTCTGCGTGTTCGAACCAATGGAACCCGACCATGAAGGGGAGCCCGAGCAACGCCGTGACATACGCGTCATACCGCTCCGCTCGCTCCTGCTGAGTCGCTACGGGTCGACCAGCTCCTCGTGTGTTCGGCAGACCGGAGTCCATCGCCTTGAACGAGAACTCGGTGAGCATCATCGGTCTACCCGTGGCGCGATGGATCCGGTTCAGCTTCTCGACCGGGGGAAGAAAGTCGTAGTTGTTGTAGGAGACGATATCGACGTTCTCCCCCATGCTCTCCACGACTTCGTCCGGCGCGTAGCCGGCGTAGCGGCAGCCGAGGATGAGGTGGTTAGGGTCGTGCTCACGAATCGCTTCGGCGCACACCCGGAAGTACTGCGACGCGACACGGCGCAGCCAGTCGCTCTGAAGACGCGCGAGCTCCTGCGCCTTGGGAGACGCGGACTCGTCCGCAATCGCGGCTTCGAAGCTCTTGTAGTCGGTTCCCCAACGTTCGTTCAGGGCTGCCACCGATGGGTAGACCCGCCCGAGGTACCGCAGGATGTCGTCTGACCGGAAGGACCGCTTGGCGGCGATCCTCGTCAGAGCCCACTGCGCCGCTCGCATCTCGGCGCTGACATCGCTGAGCGTGCCCACGCTTCCGGCATCCTCGAAGCTCGACATGTGCGAGCCCCACACTTCATTGAAGCGCTCAACAGAGCCGTAAGACTCCCTGAAGAGCCGGACGACTTCTGCCTTGCCCTCCGCACCGGCAGGCATGGCGAAGAACTCTTCGAGCAGAGACTGGTCCGACCTCCAATCGGGGCCCCAGCGCAACTCGTTGTCGGTGAAGTATCCGAGCAGGTACGGATCATCCCGGAGCGGAGCGCACTCCAGCCTTGCCACGCGGTCGGCTTCGGATCTGAACCGCCCCGAGAAAACATCAGGGAACGACCCGGTCTGCCAGTCTCCGCCAGCGATGGAGCCGATGTTCACGATGAGCGTGTAGGGCATCCCTTGCGCGAACGTTGACCGGCTCGACCAGGCGCCGACCGTGTTGAAGCCCCACCCGCGCAAACGCTCGACGCAGGCTCGCGCCCAAGCGGGCTCGTCCGGATACTTCGCGCGCACGACATCGCCGTACGGCGACCTGCCCAGCGCAGGAGAGCGGTCGCCCGCGTACGAGATGTGATTGACGCCCTTGGACAGGAAGGCGTTGCCGTCTGGGTCGATCAGCCACCAGATGCCGTCGATCCGTTGGACTCGGAAGAAGCCGGTCGACTCGCCGCTCTTCTCTGACCAGCCGCCATAGGGACTGGTGCGCGTCGACATCTGCAACGCGAGCGCGATCAAGGCGCTGAGCATCGCGGTCCCCAACCGTGTGATAAAATCACGTCTGCTTCAGGTCCTGCTTTAGCAGATCGCCCTCGTGGTCCCATCGCGGCTTGGTGATCTCGCCGGTGTACATGCGCTCGTGGGCGTCCCAGAGCAGCCCTGGGATGTCGAGGTGCTCAGGGCAGCGCGGTAGGCAGTCTCCGCACTTGGTGCACTGATCGCCGCGAACGCCGAGCACCCAAGCTCCACCGTCTCCGACGCGGCTGTAGCGTCCGCGGGTGTACTCGTGCATATCGAACGCGAGGGTCATGTTGCGCCAGTTCAGCAGTCCCGGGATGTTGATGTTCTCCGGGCAGGGCAGGCACTGGTTGCATACGGTGCAGAACGTATCGCCCAGCGCGGCTCGGTAGCGCGCCTGGACGTTCGCGTAGACGCGGTCGAAGACCTCGCGTTCGGGCCCGTTCGGGTCGTAGTCGCTGGTGAGAAGGTTCGCGTCGACTTCATCGGGCTTGGCGGGCCCGAACGACAGCGTGTGGACCTCCGGCTGGTTCAGGAGCCACATCTGGTTGAACGCCACGGGCGTCAGCGGCTGGCACGTCTCGGTGAGCTCAGGAGTCGGGCGGTGCAGGCGCCCTCCCTGGGCGTTGGGGCTGATGATGAACACTCCCAAGTCGAGCTCCGCCGCCCGCTCGACGACGTTTCTCAGCCCCTGGTAAAAGAAGTAGTAGTGCAGGTTGATCGACTCGAACTCCTCCGTGTTCACGAGCTCCATGACGCCCTTCGGGTAGCCGTGCGTCGAGAACCCGAAGTGACGCACGCGACCCTCCGCTTGGAGCTTGCGCACGTATCCGAGGCAGCCGTTGTCGCTCATGGCTGGACGGACGGACTCATAGCTCCCGGGCCCGTGGAAGTCGAGGTTGTCGATCACGTCGATGCCGAGGTGCTCTTGGCTGATGTCGAAGTTCCGCTTGAAGTCGTCTACGTTCGACGACGGACCGATTTTCGTCGTGATGTAGAGCGATTCCCTCGGTACACGCTTGAGGATCCGCTTCAGCGCCTTCCCGACGCGCTCCTCCGAGTTGCCGTACGCGCGCGCCGTCTCGATGTGGTTGATGCCCATCTCGACCGCGCGCTCGACGACCCCGATGGCGTCCTCTTCCGGCTTGTTTCCGGTGAACTGCATGCAGCCCACCGTGAGCTGAGAGAGCATCATCTCCGTCTTACCGAACCGTCGGAATCTCACCGAGTTTCCTCTCGCATGCCGCCTTGCCGCAGAACGCAACCCAGTTGGGATGAGAATAGCACAGATCACGGACTCAGCGGAGTCCGGTTCCCATCGGACGTGTGCGTGACGCGCGCAGGTGCCGCATCGAGCCCGGCTATAAGAGCGTCTTCATCGCCGCCGTCATGCGCTCGATGGCTCGGTCGATCCACAGGAGCGACTCGGCTCCCCGACGGATGTGGGTTCCTGCGTGCGTCGGGAACCAAATGACCCCGTGCGACGCAAACGCGATCTCGAACGCGCGGTCGTAAGCATCGTGCGAGTATGCCTTGCCGCCGTTCGCGACGTACGCCTGGAAGTAGCGCTCCTTCACGCGGTCAATCCACGCGCCCTGCGAGATGGGAAGCGCGTGATAGCATGCCTTCGTTGCGTCGAGCACGAGGGAACCAACCCCAAGGCACTCCCAGTCGATCAGACTGACGGACGCACCGTCGTCTTCCCATCGGAGACCGACGTTGCGGAAGTCGAGATCGCCGTGCAACAGCGTCACGGGCTCGGATACCAGCGCGTCCACGAACGGGCTCCGGTCGCAGATGAGCTCCGCCCAGATGCCTCTGTCCCCGCTGGACACGCGTTCCAGGAACGCGTTGGCGTTGGCGCGCAGCCACTCTGGCGGATTGGGCGTCCTGGTCCATTCCCGGTCCAGCCCGAACGCCCATCGATAGCTCGGGAGCAAACCCTCCATGGCGACCCGATGCGGCGTCAGGAAGTCGCAGGAATCCAATAGCGGGCGTCGTTCCGGGCCCTCCCACGCCACGTGGAGTCGCGCAACACCGTCGAGCACGTATGCGGTTCGACGCCACGTCTCGTCGAGCGTGTACGCGGGGGACGCGACCTCGTCGGGCATCCACTGGCGCGGCATGCGGAATTCGTTTAGCGTCGCGCTGATATCTTCCATCACGACCCATGCCTCGGTCGCGCTGTTGTCGGACCAGGCGGCGAGGATCGGTGCGACGATACCCTGGGGCATCGCCTCTCGGCGGAGCAGTCCCGCCTGCCAGCCCAACGCTTCGAGCGGCTTCGTGATCCGTATCCAGTTCTCGGTGTTGCCGCCGCGACGCCAGCGCTTGACGATGAACTCCGTCGTGCGATCCGCGGACGAGTCGCCGGACCGCCATCGCACCACGGCGCGACTCAGCGATGCCGAAATGCCGTCGTGCTGGATGGAGCCGTCATCCGAGTCGAGCAGTCGCGGCGACTCGCTCGCGAAGAGAGCGCACAGCGCCCGTTCGAGCAGCTCCGTCGGGACGTGGTCTTCGGGACCCATGGGCCCCCCTGAGGTACTTGCCGTGTGATGTCGACGACCGCTCGAGGTGTCTGGAACGCGGAGCGCCTGCCAGACGCCTGCGAGCCGAGCTCGTGACGATGGGGTGACTGCGGAGCACGCAGCCCGTCGCCCAGATCACAGCATAGCACGGTCGCGCGCCAGCCGTGCGTTTCGTCAGCGCGCTCTTGACTCCTCGCGGGGTCCGTGCTAGTATCCGGCGAGCTTCAGTGTGGATTGGCGCGACCTGCGGAGCGGGATTGGCTCGATGACTCAGACCCGCACAGCATCGGCTACGATGCGATCGGCAACCATGGTCATGCGACGCGGCATGCGCGCTTGGCGCATGCCGCTTTCCGTCGAGTGTGGGTCGTCTGTCTGCTAGCTCGGATGAGCGCGAACACAGATCGTACCCACTGTCGTGCGGCAGTGGGTTTTTTGTGCGGCGAACGTCCATCGTTGCTCGGACGTCGCCGAGGAGTTGGCTGCATGGGACGCATTCAGGGACTGAGATGCCGCGAGTGCGGAGCCGACTACCCGGTCGAGCCCCTGCATGTCTGCGAGTTCTGCTTCGGGCCCCTTGAGGTCGCATACGACTACGAAGCGATTGCGTCGGTGATCTCCCGCAAGCGGATCGAATCGGGCCCACCGAACCACTGGCGGTACGCCGACCTGCTTCCGGTCGACGGCGAGCCGACCGACGGGCACGACACCGGCTGGACGCCGCTGATCAGAGCGCGCAACTTGGCGGAAGCCCTCGGCGTGCGCGAGGTCTACATCAAGAACGACGCCGTGTGTGCGCCGACCCTGTCGTTCAAGGATCGTGTCGTCACCGTGGCCCTGTCGAAGGCGAAGGAGTTCGGATTCGATACCGTGGCGTGTGCCTCGACCGGCAATCTGGCGAACTCGGTCGCGGCGCACGCGGCTAGGGCAGGCATGAAGGCGTACATCTTCATCCCGGCAGACCTGGAAGCCCCGAAGGTCGTTGGAACGCAGGTCTTCCAGCCCACGGTTGTCGGCATCACCGGAACCTACGACGAAGTCAACCGGCTCTGCAGCGAGATCGGCGGCGTCTACAACTGGGCGTTCGTCAACATCAACATCCGACCCTTCTACGCCGAGGGCTCCAAGACCTATGGATACGAGATCCTCGAGCAGCTCGGTTGGAGGGCTCCCGACAACATCGTCGTTCCATGCGCCGGTGGCTCTCTGATCACGAAGATCGGCAAGGCGATCCGCGAGTTCCACAAGCTCGGACTGATCGACTCCGAACACACGCGGATCCATGCTGCGCAGGCGTCTGGGTGCGGGCCCATCGTGAACACGATCAAAGACCAGGACGAGTTCGTGAAGCCCGTCAGACCCAACACGATTGCGAAATCCCTGGCGATCGGCAATCCCGCCGATGGCATCTACGCCGTGGAGACGACTCGACGAACGGGCGGCTTTGGTGAGCACGCCACCGACGACGAGATCGTCGAGGCGATTCACCTGCTGGCGAGCACGGAGGGCATCTTCACCGAGACCGCCGGAGGCGTCACGCTCGCCGCGACGAAACGGCTCATCGACTCAGGGCGCATCCGTCCCGACGAATCGGTGGTCGTCTCCATCACCGGCAACGGACTCAAGACTCTGGAAGTCGTCCTCAGCACCGTGGCGGAGCAGGAGATCATCCTGCCGCAGCTCGCGGCGTTCGAGAAACTCATGCAGCGAGCGGGATGAGAGCGACGACTCCGTCGAAAGACACGGCACGGCTGAAGACGCTGGGCGACCTGCTGGGCTCCCGGACGATTCCCAGTGAGCTCCACGACGACCTGCCAGACGGATCGGCGCGCTGCCATGCGTGCGCGCACGCTTGCCTCGTCAAGCCAGGTCGAGCTGGCGTGTGCCGTGTGCGCTTCCACGATGGCGAGCAGTTCGTAGCGCCGGGAGGGTACGTCGCCGGGATCCAGTGCGATCCCATCGAGAAGAAGCCCTTCTTCCACGCGCTCCCTGGAGCCTCGGCTCTCTCGTTCGGGATGCTCGGATGCGACCTGCACTGCGGGTACTGCCAGAACTGGGTCACCTCTCAATCGTTGCGCGATCCGAGCGCCGGAGTGGCTCCCAGGGACGTGAGCCCTGAGCAGATCGTCGCCGTGGCGATGCGCATGCACGCTCAGGTCGTCACGAGCACATACAACGAGCCGCTGATCACGTCGGAGTGGGCGACGCGCGTGTTCCGCCTCGCCCGCGAGGCGGGCCTCATCTGCTCGTACGTGTCCAATGGGAACGCGACGGAACGTGTGCTCGACTATCTACAGCCGTACATCTCGCTCTACAAGGTCGATCTCAAGACGTTCCAGGATCGCCAGTACCGACGCCTGGGCGGCAGGCTGCAACCCATCCTCGACACGATCCAGAGCTTGGTTCGGAGAGGCATCTGGGTCGAGATCGTGACATTGGTCGTTCCGGGCTTCAACGACTCGGACGAGGAGCTGAACGACATCGCGGCGTTCATCGCCTCGGTGTCGCCCGACGTGCCATGGCACGTCACCGCGTTCCACCATGACTACCGGATGCTCGACCCGAGCGAGACGACCGCCGGCGATCTAAGGCGCGCTCGAGAGATCGGCGTGTCCAACGGGCTGCGGTACGTCTACGCCGGGAACCTCCCTGGCGAGGTCGCCGACTCGGAGCATACGAAGTGCCCCGGATGCGGTACGATCCTCGTGGCGCGTCGCGGCTACCGAATCCTCGAATATCACATGGATCATGGCAAATGCCCGCGCTGTTCCGAGATCATCTCAGGATTCTGGACGGATCGTGTTCAGCCCGCTCGCACGACCGCGGTTCCGCGTTAGAGTGACATCTGTAACCGCAGGACTCCGTGTCGGTCCTCGGCGGCATCTGGCTTTCTGGTAGAGGGAGCGCTCTATGCGACGTTGGGCGGCAATCGCGTCTCTGGCAGTGGTGCTGGCTTACTCGACCCAGGCGCTCCGAGCGCAGTCGGCGTACGGGCCCGGCGGTCTCTTCATGATCCCGTCGGCATACACTCTCGGCGAAGGCAAGGTAGCTCTCGGAATGATGGGCGGCAAGGAGGGCATGTGGGCCCCCCACGGCGAACACGACCACCTGTGGTTGGCGACAGCCGTGGGACTGGGCGCGTCTCCTCGCCTCGACGTCGGCTTCGGACAGATCGCGCTCCAAGATGTCAATACGAGCCCGACATGGGGCGCGTTCGGCAAGTATCTCCTCGCAGAGGAGAGAGGCATCGCGCCGGCTATGGCGTTGAGCGGCGTCTACATGCCTGTGTGGCACTGGAAGACGCAGATGCTGGCGCTCAGCGCGAGCAAGACGATACGGTTCTCGGACAGCATGGTAGCGCACGTCCACGCGGGCGCGATGCGCGCCTGGCTCTTCAACGGGCTGTCCACGTCCGCGCATCCCTACCGACCCGACGGGTGGAAGCCCGGCGACCCGATCCCCGCGGACCATGCCGCCTTTGATCCCAAGAGATCTGTGGTTCGGCAGGTGCCCTTCGCGGGAGCCGACATCGCCCTCGGATCGTATGTGAAACTGACGCTCGAGGGCAGACCGCGACTGATCGTCGATCATCCCGACGCGATCCCCGCCAAGGCGGGAATCATCTTCGCGCTGCCCAAGGGCGGCAGACTGGGCTTCGCGTGGGGCAGCGACGGGCTCGACTCGGAGCAGTCGCTGACCATCGGCGTCGGCTACAACATCTCGGCGGTCGATTAGACGACTTCGCCAGGCTGAAGATCCTGAGCGGTGTCCGACGATTCCTCCTCGGCGAACCGGCGGAGCACGCGTCGGTACATGCCGCGAACCGGCTGGCGCTGCTGCAGAAAGACCAGTACGGCAGTGAACATCAGGCTGAAGAAGATCACCGAGTAGACGATTCCCTCGATGACATCTCCCAGCGCGACCCCTTCCTGCCGTGGCAGCGACGCGAGCACCGCTGCCGCCAGCCCCTTGGGAACCATGATCGCCATCAGAGACGCATCAGCTTTGGTCGTCTGTCTGGAGACGGTCCATCGGACGATCAACGGTCTCACGACGTAGACTAGCACCGTCGCCACGAGCCCGAACGCCAGCACCCACAGGTTACCGAACTGCAGCGAAATGCCCAAGTAGCGGAATAAGTAGAGGAAGAAGAACGTCTTCAGCAGGAAGACCACCTCGCGGAAAACCCCTCGCTCGACTTCCGATACCTCCGCCAAGCTGAATACTTCTTCGACACGTGTCCCGAACAGGCGGTTGCCGATGGCAGAGGCGCTCGACAGCGTGATGCCGAAGGTCAGCGCGGTGATGGCTCCGCTCCAGCCCATGGCTTCCGCGATTCCATAGAGCATGAACATGAACGCGAACGTCGTGAAGAGCCTGTTGGGGAACCGTCGCACGCGGGTTCTGAATGGCTGACCACATGAACGCGCCCAGGACGCCGATCAACCCCGCCCCGACGAACGCCGCCACCATGTCTCCGACTAACAAGCCGGTGTCGAGCTTGCCTATGCTGAGCGCCTGGAGGATGCCGAGGGTCGTCACGATGGACAGCACATCGGCGATCGCGGATTCGAGGATGACCGTCGTGGCTGAACCCTCGCGCATCCGCATCATCGTCACCAGCGGGAGCACGACGGCAGGCGACGTGCCGGCGAGGATGCAGCCGATCAGAATCGCCAGCATCGCGTCGATGTGAACGACCGATCGGACGCCGATCCCCGATGTCGTCAGGAACGAGCTCGTCCCGGTAACGTGGAGTATGCCCGTGCCGGCAGGCTTGACCGGGTCGTCGCCTTCGGTGTGCCACTCCGCGACGTCGAGGATGAGCGTCGTCGGCATGGTCGGTGTGAGCCCGGGCTCCGGCGCAGTCGGCGTACCTGGAGCTGACGCGATGACCGCCTCCGCAGCTTGGTCGAGGAGTTGGATCGTCTCGCCCTCGTTCACCGTGAGGGCGATCCCGGCTGGCACGAGCAACGTCAGGCGTCCTCCTGCCGAATCCCTCTCCGCCGCGTACGTGATCGGAACGTACCGAGTGCCCTCCCGCGTGAAGGCGGAGGCAACTGGTTCAGACCCGATTCTCTCGGCAAGCGAACTCCCCTCGGCAGCCTGCCAGTCACCGACTCTGATCTGGAGCACTGAAGGCTCGAGCGCCTTGGCGACTTGCTGAATCTTGGCGTGCACGCCCTGGTCATCGAAGTGAAGCTCGTTGCCGCGGTCCATCGCTTCGGGTTCGCCGTTCGCGAACCGCAGCGTCACGATGTCGCCCTGAAGTCCAGGCTCGATCCGATACCGCACGTCCGCATGCTGGCGCTGCAACGACACGAACCCGACGGCAGCGGCAACCAGCGCGACGGTCGCGAAGAACGTCGCCAAGGTGAGCCCGACTGTCTGTCCGAAGGATCGTCGAAGCTGCGAAAGGCTGAGGTCGGTTCCGCCCTCGAAAAGGATCACGATCAACGCGATGGTCGAGAAGGCGAGCCCGACGCTCCCGAACGTCTCAGGGCTCACGATGCCGAGCACCGGTCCGATCACGATCCCGAGGACCGTGAGAAGCAGCACGTCTGGGATGAAGGTTCGCTGGAACAGCGCCGTGAAGAAATGCGCCAGCAAGACGAGGAACCCAAGAGAAAATGACCAGATGCATGTGCATGAGCGCTCCTCCGCGGCGTCATCTCTGCCGGAGTCTCGCATAGGCTCACAACGACGGGCAAGTTCCGGGTTGCAGAGCCCGCTCCGCTGACGGTACGATGGTCGTGTCGAGCAGTCGTGCCGTTTCGCCTGGAGCCCGCATGGACAGTCCGACCAACCCGCTCTTGTCGCTGGCTGAGATCGAGTCCCTGCATCAAGGATGGCGAGCCTCCGAGGTTCGATTGACGCAGGCGTCCTCCCTGTCGTCCCAAGGACGCTCCATGGACGCTGCCAGGGAACTGCGGACACTGCTGGACGAGGACGAAGATCACCCGTTGGGGCACTACTACCGGGCGCAAGCGCTGATGGCGCTGAGCCAGCCGGTCGGTGCGCTCGAGCATGTGGCGCGCGCCGTTGAGCTAGGTCTGCGTCACCCGGACGTCCTGGCGAACGCGCGCCGTTTGGTAGAAGCCTGCGAGCAGGTCGCGAGCCAAGAAGCAGTGGACTATCGCATGCGGCTCGAACCCCTGCTCGCCCCCACAGAGCCGACGGTTTCACTGTCGATGATCGCCAAGAACGAGTCCAAGTACCTGGCGAAGTGCTTGTCGGCAGTCCGAGACTGTGTCTCGCAGATCGTCCTCGTGGACACCGGTTCCACCGACGATACGGTCGCCATCGCGCGAGACTTCGGCGCGGAGGTCTACCACTTCCCATGGTGCGACGACTTCTCTGCGGCTCGGAACCATGCGCTCCAGTACTCGACCGGCGACTGGATCCTCTGGCTCGACGCGGACGAGGAGCTCCAGCCGGAAAGCGCATCCGAGTTGAAGGCTCTGGTGAGTCGGGAAGACGTCGCCGCCGCGCATCTGCGGATCGACAACCTGATGGGCGGCAAGACCGTGCCGTTTCTGCTGACCCGACTGTGGCGGAACCATCCGGCGATCCGCTTCAAGCTGCCGGTTCACGAGCAAGTGCTTTGGGCAATCGGCATCGTCGGGCGTCGGTTCGGTCGGAAGGCGGTCGAAGCTCCGTCGGTCATTCTGCATCACTACGGCTACATGCCCAGCGTGGCTGCTGAACGTCGCAAAGACATCCGAAACCTGCATTTGCTCGAAATGCTCGTCAAGCGCGAGCCCGAGAACACGTACGCCGTGTTTCACTATGCCAGCGCGCTGCGCGAGCAGGGACGCACGAAAGAAGCGCTCGACTGGTTCCGCCGATGGGAACCCCTCGCCGATGCGACGGTTCAGGAAGAGAACTGGATCCGCATCGGCTACACGAACTACGTCGCAGCGCTCAACGACGTCGGCGAACACGACACCGCGCTTGCGGTAGTCAGTCGTGTGATGGAGCAGCGAGGAAAGACGATCAGCTTGCTCTACCAGAGAGCCCTGGCGCTGCACCGTTTGGATCGGTCTCGAGAAGCGCTCGCGGACGTGAACGAAGCCGAGACGATGCCCCGGACGATCAGCGGCTCCATCGAAACCATCGACTTCCAGCCCCTCTTGGCTCCCATGCTCACGGCAGACATCCACATCGCGCTGGGGCAGCAAGACCGCGCACGCCAGCTCTTCCTCGACGCGATCCACCTAGATCCGAACAACGCCGCCCCGAGGTTCAGCCTCGCCCGCTTGCTGCTCGCCGACAAGGACTTCGACGGGGCTGCCCAGCAGTTCGAGCGGATCGTCGAGACCCACCCCGACGAAGCGCAGGCATACACGAGCCTGGCACAAGTGGAGCTCTTCCGCCATCGGTTCGGCAGAGCCGTCGAGCTTCTCCAGCAGGCGGTTCGCCTGGACTCCTCTGGAGACGCCCCGCGTATGCTGGGCGAGGCGCACCTCCTCGACGGCGATCTCGACGCCACCCGACGTGCTTGGGAGTCCGCGACGGACCCCTCGACCGTGCAAGGCGCGCTGATGTTCTTCCGCCTCACGGGAGATGACCGCGACTCCGCGATCCGAGACTTGTCAGACCCCAAAGCCGCCGATGGGATGTGGATACTCGTGGGCAAGCTGCTGTCGCTGCTCCATGTCGGCTCGGACGCCTGTCGCGAGCGGATGCGCCAGCTCGCGCAGGCGTTCGCCAGCGATCGACGCCTCGAACCCCATCGCGCCAACTTGGTACGCATCTTCCTCAAGAACCGCTACACCGAAGGCATCGGCATTCTGCGCGGCTCGCGTACAAGCCGGTAGACTCGTCGCCACTCGAAAGGAAGCTCCGCCATGCAGGTCGGATTCATCGGACTGGGAATCATGGGCAAGCCCATGGCGAAGAACCTCATGAACGCGGGCTTCCCGCTCATCGTGTGGAACCGGAGCCAGCCTGCAATCGATCTGGTCGCCTCCTGGGGCGCGGAGGCAGCCAAATCCCCGAAGGAAGTCGCCGCGAACTCGGACGTGATCATCACCATTGTGACGGACTCGCCCGACGTGGAACACGTCGCGCTGGGCCCGGACGGGATCATCGAGGGCGTACGTCCCGGTGCAATCCACATCGACATGACGACCATGTCGCCGATGATCACTCAACAGATCGCCGCGAAGCTCGCCGAGAAAGGCGCTCAGATGCTCGATGCGCCGGTCAGCGGAGGCGACATCGGCGCTCAGAACGGCACTCTCTCGATCATGGTGGGCGGGCCCTCGGATGCCTTCGAGCGATGCCTGCCCGTCTTCGAGGCGATGGGCAAAAACATCGTCCATGTGGGCGAGGAGCACGGCTCCGGTCAGTTCGTCAAGCTATGCAACCAAGTCGCATGCGGGCTAAACTTACTAGCGATGGCAGAAGCCATCGCTTTGGGCAAACGCGCTGGCCTCGACCTCGACAAGATGCTCGAGGCGATCACCAAAGGGGCGGCGGGGTCGTGGATGCTGTCCAACCTGGGTCCCAAGGTGGTCCAGGGCAACTGGGAACCGGGCTTCATGGTCCGCCTGAAGCAGAAGGACCTGCGGTTGTGCCTCGAAGCCGCTGCGTCTCTGGACCTTCCGTTGCCGGGAACGGCGCTGGTGCACCAACTGTATCGATCCCTCCAAGCTGATGGGCTGGGCGACAAGGGCACGCAGGCTCTCGTCCACGCCATCGAGAAGCTCGGGAACTTCACCGTCCACGAGTAGCGGTCGACGGAATCGCCGGCGACGGCTGGTTCGAGACGTCGCACGGCAGGTTCGGGAATGACGCAGAGCGACACCCATTACGAGGTCATCGTTGTCGGCGGCGGGCACGCCGGAGTCGAAGCGGCTCTGGCGGCGGCACGGATGGGAGCTCGCACCCTCCTGCTGACGATGAACCTCGACACGATCGGGCAGATGTCCTGCAATCCGGCGATTGGTGGGCTCGCCAAGGGGCATATCGTCAAGGAGATCGATGCCCTCGGCGGCGAGATGGCGCGGAACATCGATGCAACGGGCATCCAGTTCAAGCAGTTGAACACGAAGAAGGGCCCGGCAGTCCGAGCATCCCGCGCTCAGGCGGACAAGAAGGACTACCAGTTCCGTCTCAAGCACGCCGTCGAAGCCCAGCCCAATCTCGACGTCAAGCAGGGAACCGTCGAAGACCTTCTGACGGATCGCCAACCGCAGACTCGAATCCAGGGCGTGCTCACCAAGACCGGCATCGCCTATACAGCGCGCAGCGTCGTCATGACGACAGGCACGTTCCTGCGCGGGCTCATCCACATCGGAACGCATCGCCAGAACGCGGGACGCGCGGGCGAAGCCGCTGCAGAGGGCGCATCGAGCGGTCTGCGGGGACTCGGGTTCGAGCTCGGTCGGCTCAAGACGGGCACGCCTCCTCGCATCAACGGTCGATCCATCGACTACTCGGTCGCCGAGGTTCAACCCGGTGACGAACCTCCGAAGCCGTTCTCGTTCGAGACGGAGCGCATCGAGCAGCCGCAGATGGACTGCTGGCTGGTCCGAACGGCGGCTCAGACGCACGACCTGATCCGAGCGAACCTGCATCTGTCTGCCATGTACTCCGGGCAGATCGAAGGGATCGGGCCCCGCTACTGCCCGTCCATCGAGGACAAGGTCGTCAAGTTCGCCGAGAAGGCGAGCCATCAGTTGTTCCTGGAGCCGGAGGGCAGGAACACACGAGAGGTCTACATCAACGGGCTGTCCATGAGCCTACCCGAAGCCGTCCAGACCGAAATCGTCCGGTCGGTGCCTGGGCTGGAACGAGCCGAAATCATGCGACCCGCCTACGCCGTGGAGTATGACTATTCGCCGCCGACGCAGTTGACACCGACGCTGGAGACGAAACTCGTCGAGGGGCTGTTCTTCGCGGGTCAGATCAACGGCACGACGGGATACGAGGAAGCCGCCGGACAAGGCATCGTCGCGGGCATCAACGCGGTTCAGAAGGTCCGAGGCGAGCCACCGCTCGTGCTCGACCGTTCCGAAGCCTACATCGGCGTCCTCATCGACGACCTCGTGACGAAGGGTACTCAGGAGCCCTACCGGATGTTCACGTCACGAGCCGAGTACCGCCTGATGCTCCGCGAGGACAACGCCGATCTGCGGCTGATGGATCGCGGACGCCAACTGGGGCTCGTGTCGGATCGTGCGTACGAGCGACACCGCACCAAACGGGCTCAGATCGAGCGTGAGCTTGCGCGGCTCAACGAGACGCGTATCGCTCCGTCGCTCGGGCTGTTGGAACGCCTCCGAGCCCTGGGCTCCGCAGAGCCATCTGGCAGCATCCTGCTGTCCGACTTGCTGCGCCGCCCGGAAGTGCCGATATCGCTGATCCTCGACCTGTCTCCGCCGGCCGAACCGCTTGTGCGGGGAGTCGCCGAGGAGATCGAGCAGACGATCAAGTACGAGGGATACATCTCGCGCCAGAACTCGCAGATCGTCCAGTTCCGCCGCCTGGAGGAGTGGACGATACCGCCCGACTTCAGCCATGCGAACGTCGCGGGCATCTCCCGTGAGGCACGGGAGAAGCTGGGCAGAATCCAGCCGCGCACGCTCGGGCAGGCATCGCGCATCTCAGGGGTTTCGCCGTCTGATATTGCGGTTCTGATGGTGGTCCTACGCGCCCATCGGAACCGTCCCCAGTCTGTCAACACCGACGAAGAGTTCTGCGACGCCGGCTAGCGTCGATATCGTGACCGAGAGGAGACGTCGACACATCGCATGAACACCAACGCCCTGCTCGTCTACCCGAAGTTTCCGCCGTCCTACTGGGGCTATCAATACGCTCTCAAGTTCATCGGCAAGAAGGCGAACATGCCGCCTTTGGGGCTGCTGACAGTCGCCGGGATGTTCCCAAAGGACTACACGCTCCGGGTCGTGGACATGAACGTCGAGCCCTTGACGGACGCGCACCTTCGGTGGGCGGACATCGTTTTCACGTCGACGATGGTAGTGCAGAGGGATTCGCTCAACGACGTGATCCAGCGGGCGAAGCGGTTCGGGAAGACCGTTGTCGCCGGGGGCCCGCACCCGACCTCCTACCACGACGAGATCAAGGGCGTCGATCACTTCGTGCTCGACGAAGTGGAGGAGATTCTGCCCGAGTTCCTCCAGGATTTGCGCAACGGCACGGCGAAGCCGATGTACCGTGCGACGCGCAAGCCAGACGTGACTCAGACCCCGCAGCCACGATACGACCTGATCAAGAAGCATCTCTACGGGTCGATGGCGCTGCAGTTCTCGCGCGGGTGTCCGTTCGACTGCGAGTTCTGCGACATCACGAAGCTCTTCGGGCGTGTTCCCCGCGTCAAGTCGCCCGAGCAGATGCTCAAGGAGTTCCAACTCCTCCACGACCAGGGGTGGCGCGGAGCGGTGTTCGTCGTCGACGACAACTTCATCGGGAACAAGCGCGATGCGATGGCGTTCCTGCCGCACCTCGCCCAGTGGCAGAAAGAGCGAAGCTTCCCGTTCTCGCTCTACACGGAAGCCAGCGTCAACCTGGCTGAGATGGACCCGCTGATGGACGCCATGGTCGACTCTGGGTTCAATATGGTGTTCTTGGGAATCGAGACGCCCAATCCTCAGGTGCTTCTCAAGACCAACAAGCGTCAGAACACCAAGAAGGGCGAGGACGACTTCCTACTGAACGCTGTCCGCACGATCCAGCGCAAGGGCATGGAGGTCACTGCCGGGTTCATTCTCGGTCTGGACGGCGACACCGAAGATGCCTTCGACTCCCAGATCGACTTCATCACCGAAGCCGGAATACCCACGGCGATGGTGGGGCTCCTGACGGCTCTCAAGGGCACGAACCTCTACCACCGACTGTTGCGCGAAGACCGTCTCGTCGGCGAGTCCGTCGGCAACAACGTCAGCATCTCGCTCAACTTCAGAACCGAGATGGACACCGACACGCTCGTCGAAGGCTATAAGCGCGTTCTGCGGACGCTCTACGATCCGACCCTCGGCAACTACTTCGAGCGCTGCCTGACGTTGCTCGAAAACCTCAAACCGACGCCTCACGTCACACGAGAGGTCGCCGCACCCGAAATCCTCGCGTTCGTGCGCTCGTTGGGACGGCAGCTTCTTTCGCGCCAGGGTCCCGCGTACGCGCGTTTCCTCGCGACTGCCTTGAAGGAGCATCGCGCGCTGTTTCCCGAAGCGGTACGCCTGGCTGTCGCCGGCTACCACTACCAGAAGGTGACCAGCCAGCAGATTGCAGTCCATGAGTTCCGCGAGTTCCTCGAGTCGGAGCTCGACGCGATCAAGGACGCCGTCAGCCGTCTCGCCCACACGCATGACCGGCAGGTCCAGGAGCTCCGGACGCAGGTCGCCACGATCCTCACTCGTGCGCGTCGCGAGTACGAGCGGATCCACAAGGACTTCCGCTATTCCGTGCAGGATGCACTGGAGGCGTTCCAGCAGGCGATCCAGGCGCAGGTCGCCTTGGCTGCAGCTCGGTCCTAACACGTCGGAGACGTGTTGCGGGTCGCTCGGACGCTCTGTGGTTCCAGCGCATCATATCGCATTGGCTATCGTGAGCTCGAACGCGCGGTGTTCCGTCGCACCTGCCGATGGCCCGAGCTCGCAGAGGAGGAACCTGCCGATGAGACCCGAACTGATCTTCCTGTGTGTCCTCCTGCTGTGCGCGTGCGCTGTCCCGGCATGGACTGTCGATCCCGTTCCGTTCGTCCTGCCATGGGACGACTCGACGCCAAGCTCCACCGACCTCAGCTCGTGGCTCGGCAAGCCTGCTGGAGCCAAGGGCTTCGTCCGAGCCGGTGACAACGGACACCTGTATGTCGGGGACGAGCGGATCCGGTTCCTGGGCGTCAACCTCTGCTTCGGAGCGAACTTCCCGACGCACGACGAGTCCGAGAAGATCGCCGGCAGAATGGCGAAGTTCGGGATCAACTGCGTGCGATTCCACCACATGGACAGCCGCCGGTTCCCGGACGGCATCCTTCTGCGCGATGGCGGCGACACATCGGAGCTCGATCCCGAAGCGCTCGACCGACTCGACTACCTCATCGCCCAGCTCAAGCGGCACGGCATCTATGTCGATCTGAATCTGCTGGTCTCGCGTCCGTTCCGGTCGTCGGACGGCTTGCCCGCCGAGATCGACGGCGTCGACTGGAAAGACACGCACGTCGTCGGTTTCTTCCACGAGCCGGCTCTGGAGCTCCAGAAGGACTACGCGCGGGCGCTCTTGACGCACCGGAACCTGTACACCGGCGTACCGTACGCAGACGAGCCCGCCGTCGCGTTCGTCGAGATCAACAACGAGAACGGGCTCCTCCACGCGTGGCTGGGAGGTCGCATTGACCGCCTGCCCTCGTCGTTCCAGGATGACCTCCGAGAGCTATGGAACCGCTGGCTGCAGGATCGGTATGACTCGACGGACGAACTGCGCCGGGCTTGGGGCGAAGGAAGCAGACCACTCGATCAGGAGATGCTCAGGAACCCCAGCCTGCGGAACGACGCCGACCAGTGGAACCTGGAAAGACACGGAGGAGCCCAAGCGAACGTGACATCCGACAACGACAGCGTTCGCATCGAGGTCATACAGACGGGCTCCGCCGGATGGCATGTACAGCTCAACCAGCGATCGCTCGTGATCGAGTCCGGCGAGCCCTACACCGTGTCGTTCCGGGCGAAGGCGGACGCTCCGCGGCGACTGGGCGTCGGGGTCGGCATGGCGCACGATCCGTGGGGCAGCCTCGGATTCGGCGCTGACGCTCGACTGACGTCGGAGTGGCTGGAGTTCCACTACACCTTCACGGCGAGCGCCAGTGACGACAACGCCCGACTCAACCTGAGCAACTTGGGCGAGTCGGTTGGCGTCACCTGGATCGCCGACGTGTCCCTGAAGCCCGGCGGCATCGTCGGCGTTCTCGATGGAGATACGCTGGAAGATGGGTCGGTAGCCGCGTTCCCCCGCGATGCCATCGGTGGGCGATCACTGAACGCTCAACGGGACTGGCTCCGGTTCCTGCGAGATACGGAAGACGACTACTGGCAAGGCATGTACCGGCACATCAAGCAGGAGCTCGGCGTCCAGGCGCTGGTCTTCGGGACCATCGTCGCGTGCAGCACGCCGAACCTCCAAGCGGCGCTCGACGTGATCGATACGCATGCCTACTGGCAGCATCCCGTGTTCCCGGGGAGACCTTGGGACTCCGCGGACTGGACCGTCGGGAATGTGAGCGCGGTGAACACGCCCGGCGGCGCGCTCGCAGATCTCGCGCTCCAGCGCGTCGTCGGCAAGCCGACGCTCTGCACCGAGTTCAACCACAGTGCGCCGAACACGTACGGCAGCGAAGCACCGATCCTGCTCGCCGCATACGCCGCGCTCCAGGACTGGGACGGCGTGTTCCTGTTCGCGTACTGCCATCGGCGCAGCAACTGGGACATGCAGCGAGTTCCGAACTTCTTCGACATCGACCAGCATCCGCTCAAGATGGCGAATCTTCTGCTGGCTGCCTCGATGTTCGTCCGAGGCGATGTGTCGGCGGCGCGTCAGTGGGTCACCGCCGCGCTCTCGCCTGAGCAGGAGATCGAAACGATCCGCACGAAGGGTCGAGGCTGGTCGGTCGCCAACGCCGGGCATCTGGGCGTTCCGACGTGGGCGTCACTGGTGCATCGGATCGGCTTGCGCGTCGGCGATGCGCCTGCGGCTCTGGCTTCCGTGGAACCGGGGGCCCGCCCAACATCCGAGTATCGTTCC
Source organism: Candidatus Poribacteria bacterium (assembly GCA_016866785.1). Lineage (NCBI taxonomy): Bacteria > Candidatus Poribacteria > Candidatus Poribacteria bacterium. The sequence continues at coordinate 7,605 of VGLH01000037.1, read as the reverse complement.
GACACCGGCGAGCTGACCTGGAACGTCGAGCGAGACGGCAAGGGGTTCGTCTCGGTCAATACGCCGAGAACACGCGCGTTCGTCGGATTCGTCGACGGCAGGACGTTCGAGCTCGGCGATGTGACGATCCAGCCGGGCGAGACGTCTCAGGACTGGTGCACGGTCGGCGTGACCCTCCTTGAAGGTGACTCGTTCGCGGGCCCCTGTCGCGCGCTCATCGTCGCCACCGGCTTCGTCGAGAACACGGACATGGGTTGGAAGGACGCTGCGAGAACGACCGTCGGCAGAGACTGGGGAAACCCTCCGAGCCGCGTCGAGGTCGTGCCGTTGCGCCTGATACTCCCGGTCGCGTCTGCGCGCGTCGAGGCGTGGGCGCTGAATGAGCTCGGCGAACGTCGAGGACGACTCACCGTTCGTGACGTGGGTGGCAAGTCCGTCGTCGAGGTGACACCCGAAGCCGGAACCGTGTGGTACGAAGTCACCGTTCGGTAGTAACCATGCACAGCAACGGCGGAACCGGCCTGCAGCGGCGGCGTGGGGTCATGTGGCTGTGTCTCGCGCTCGTCTGTGCCGTCGTCGCGCCGTCTGTGAGGGGTATGGAGGCAATGCCGGAGGTGTCGCTGCCGCGCGAGGACTGGTATCGGCTCGAGCTCCTCGGCGAGCATATCGGATGGATGCACTTGACCTCCGAGAGCGCTTCACACGACGGCAGACCGGCTGTGCGGGTGCGGTCGGAGCTCTTGATGCGCTTGACCCGCTCCGGCACGCCGCTGGAGCTGCGGCGCACTCGCGTCGTCACCTTCGGCGCGGTTCCCCCGTTCGAGTTCCTGCGCTTCGAAATGACATCGAACGAGACGGGTTCGAACCGCTTGGTCGAGGGGTGGGCATCCGGCGACACGGTTCAAATGGCGACTCGGATCGACGGGCGCTCGTCCGCCCAGACGCTGGAGCTTCCGCCCGGGACGCTGTTCGAGGAGGCGATCCCGTTCTACCTCCATGCACGCGGCTTCGGGATCGGCGAGTCGGTGGAAGTGAGCGTGTTCAACGGCGACCTGCTACGTCCCCTGTCGGATCGCATCGAGGCGATTAGATCGGAGACACTCGAGCTGGACGGCGTGCCGTTTGCCACGCTGCGGGTCAGTCACCGGCTCGATTGGATGGGTGGCATCGAGACGACGGACTGGATCGACGCCGACGGTTCCCTCGCCCGCACCGAGATGGAGACGCTCGGGGCTCCGATGGCGATGGTCCGCACCGACCGATCCGCTGCTGTTGCGCTGGGTCCGACGCACGATATGGACCTCATGCTGGCGACGCGGCTGCCGTTGGTCGGCGGGACGCCGACCAACGCCGAGCGGTTCCGAGCCCGGGTGCGCATGAGCGACGGGAATCTGCGCTCGGCAGTTCCCGACACGTCCCGGCAGCGGCTAACACTCGACCCGGACGGGAGCACAGGAGCGCTCGAGGTCCGCCGAGACACCCCACCATCCGAGCCGTCCCAGTTCCCGGACGGCGAGCCATCGCGCAGCGCGTTCCTAACGCCGACCGTTTACGTCGAGTCGGACGACCCCACGATTCGGGAGGTGGCACGCAAGATTGCCGACGGAGCGACCGACGCTTGGGACGCTGCCTCTCGCGTGAACCGATGGGTCTACAGCCACGTCACGAACAAGGACCTCTACACCGGTTTCGGAACGGCTCGGCAGACGCTCGATTCTCGTTCAGGCGACTGCACCGAGCACACGGTTCTCGCCGTCGCCTTGACTCGGGCGTTGGGGATTCCGGCGCGTCTGTGCTCCGGCGTCGTGTGGCAGAAGGACGGCTTCTACTACCACTTCTGGCACGAGGCGTACGTCGGGGCGTGGATCGCCTTCGATCCGACGCTGGGGCAGACGCCAGCCGACGCCAGGCGTATCCAGCTAAGCGGCGGAGGGCTGGAGTCCCATACGGTGCTGGAACTGGCAGAAGGCGTCCTGCGAACTCTCAACCGCCTCTCCTTGAAGCTCGAGACCGAAAGCGAATAGGACGCCGCCGACGGAAAGCCAGCGACGTCCTTGGGGCTGGATGGCAACCGCCTCGAAGCGGCTACCGCACGAAACCGAACGCGCGCGGGATGATGTCCGCGGCGAACTTGTCCAACTGGGTTCCGGTCGGCTCGAAGACGTAGACATCGCCTGGTGTCACGAAGTCCTTCGCGTCCGTGACGTAGATCGCGCCCGTGGTCGGGTCGACGCCGATGCCGTAGAATCCGAACACGCCAGCCGGAGCCTTGATCGGCGTCGCCTGCACCGCCCTGAGCGACGTATCAAAGCCAACCACCTGGGAACCGATGAGGAAATACGCAGACCCATTGGGCGACAGCTTCATCCGGTCGCCTGGGGCGGCATCTAGCGGGATCTGCTCCACGACCTTGTCGATCTTGGAGTCGATGACGACGATGCTGCCAGGCGTGCTCTCGTCGGCTCCCTCCGTTGTGTAGTCATCCCAAAAGCCCGTGCAGAGCACGACCAGATCACCGTTCGGCGCTGCGACGATGGACGTGGGTCGGTCGCCCACCTGGATCAGCTTATCGACGGACATCGTGGCGACGTTGACCACCGCGACCTGGCTTCCCATACCGTCGAACGCGGCATCGCCGCCGCTGTTCGTGACGTATGCCTTGCCGTTGGCGAGAGCGACCTCCGTCGGGTTACCACCGACTTCGACGAGCTTCTCGACCTTCATGGACGTCAGGTTCACCTTCGCCAGCGCGTTGCCGAGGAACAGCGGGACGTAGCCATATGCGCCTGCGGCATCCAGCGTGATCGTGTAGGGGCTGCCTCCGTCCGCGAACTGGACGGCTCCCACGGAACGGCGCGTCAACGTGTCGATCACTTCGATGCGCTGCGAGTTGTTCACGACGATCCACGCCTTGCCATCGCGGATCGCGATGTCGTTCGGCGTGTCTCCCAGCGGCTTGCCGTTGACGACCTCGAACACGTTGTTGGCGACCTGTTTCAGAGCCGGATCGTAGAACGACAGGCTGCCGTTGCCCTTGCCGAAGTTCCCTTCGTTCACCACGAACACGCCGGCTCCAGATCCGCCGTTGCCCGTGTCATCGTTGGGCTCGTCGTCACCGCCACAGCCCCAGACTGCGGCGATCCCCAGCGCGAGTATCAGAAGCCACCCATGACCGAGTCTTCGCATCGAACGTTCCTCCTCGTGCACCGGATCAAAGGCTTCCGCTGACCGCCAGCCGAAGCGCCCGCCCGGGAAGCGGATACTGAGGCATCACGACGTAGCGACGATTCCAGACGTTATCCACGTCAACGCGTAGTTCCCAGTGTCCCTCCATCCATCTGGGGCGCACCCAGACGCCCATGTCGCCAATGGAATAGCCGGGAAGAGCCGCGCGATTGTCGGCTCGTGTGAACGCCTGCCCGACCCAACGCTGCCGAGCAGTGAATCCGAACTCACTTCGCTCGTAGGAGACCTCCGCCGAAGCCATCCGTCGCGCAACAAATGGAATCTGCTTGCCATACGCCGGCGTTGTCGCAGGCGAGCCGTCCTTCTGCACGGCATCGGACTGGGAGCCCCGGAGCCTTGCGCGCCAGCGTCCCGTGCGCGCGGCAGCCCAAGCGTCCCAGCCGGACAACTCGCTCCGGGCTACGTTCTGCGCGGACCACTTGCCGCCCGCGTCCGGCAGCCACCTGATCTGGTTCCGGTATCTCGCCTCCAGTCGAGTGACCTCAGCCGACCAAGTCGGTCTGGTCCACCCAACGCCAACCGCGTGGTGATCTGCGTGCTCGGGTTGGAGCTCCGGGTTGCCGCCTGGATTCCAGTACAAGCTGTTGAAGGTGGGGGCTCGGAAGCTCTCACCGGCGTTCGCCAACAAGCGAAATGCCCCGTTGCCGACCACGATGCCAGTCCGCGGGCTGAAGGCTCGACCGAAGTCGCTGAACGCATCCTCGCGAAGCGCGGCGTCGGCGTCGGCTGACCAGCCGCCGCCCAACCCGAAGGACGCCATGCAGATGGCATACGCCCCGACATGCCGACGATCACCGTCTTTCGTCTCGGTGCTGCGGATCGTCGAGAGCTCGCCATCCAATCCAGCCGCGACGCGGAACGGACCCAGCATACGCGTCGCCTGCCCGGACGACGTCACCGAACGCACTCGATGCCGGCTATCGATATCGATGGTTGGGTCGTGGTACCGTTGATAGGTGCCGCGGACGCTGCCGGATGCCTCGATCCGCCAAGTCTGCCCTGGGCGGATGGCTCGGATCGTGGCGAACCCGTCGTCGTCGTCCTGGCGGATCCGAGGAGCGGATTCGTTGATCGGCGCTCCTGTGTCAGGGCCCGGCGTGCCGGCATGTCGATGCGTGCCCTGCGAGTTCAGGACCCATCGCCACGACCGGGTCGGGACATCGGCTCGAACTCGCACAGCGGTCTGCTGGGCGTCGGTGTTCCAGCGTCGGCGGGTCTCGCCGTACCAGTCATAGGGGTAATCGTTCTCAGCCATCAGACGAGCGGCTTCGATGGATCCGCTGCCGCCGCGAGCAGACCCCGACGCTCCGGCACGGACGCCGCGCAGCCCAAACGAGCCGGCCTCCGTCGAGAACCAGAACGGCGGGCGATCCTTCGACGAGAGGCTCTCCAGATAGATGACGCCACCCATCGCGTCCGCGCCGTACATCGCCGAGTAGCCGCCGCGCGCCACTTCGGCTTTGCCGACGCCACGTCCGTCCCACAGGCTCAGGTCGGTCAGACCATGCTGCGGGGAGTTGAGGCGGATCCCGTCCTGGACGACCACGACGCGTTCCGCCGATGCGCCATGAACCGAAAGCGTCTCAAGGGAGCCGAGGCCGCCGTACCGCTGAACGCGCACGCTGGCGAGCCCGTCCAGCAGTTGACCCAACGTCTGGGCGTTCCGGGCCCGTATGTCATCGGCGTCCAGCTCTTCGACCGAGGCGGACACAGACGTGCGAGGCGTCTCGATGCGCAGGGCGCGCACAACGGACGGCGGGAGCGATGCGGATGCTTCGCCGGCTTGCAGCGAACCGGCAAGCGGCAGACCGATGGCAAAGCTCAGCCAGATGAGGAAAGATGCCGAATCTGGGATGCCACGCCGTACCCGCGTACCACGTGGGCGCATAGGAAACCCCGATGCCTTCGCGGGAGGCCTCGGGGTCACACGACCTGACTCACGCGCGCAGCCGCTTGGGCTCGCGACGGTCGTTTGCCCCGCCCATCCCTGGAAGGCGGAGAAACCGGTTGTGGCAGGTCTCCGGACTTGTCGACGCTCCCGACCGGAAGCGCTCGCGGCACCTTCCCTGGCACGCCGATCGCGCCAAGTGGTTCCGCCGCGAGTACCCCAAGGGTACCGACTCACCGTTGCGGGGCAGTCACGGACTTACACCGTGTTCCCTATTCTCCCGCTCACGCGGGCACCAACAACCGATGAGTTTGTTGTGTTCGGTGAGCCGCGATCTCCCGACGGCGGCTCCATGGCTAATCTAGCCGTGTCGGTCTGGCGTGTCAACCCCGCCCGGCGCGACGTTCCTGGGAGCACGAGTCCTTCCACTGAACGCAAGATGGGGGCATCCGCGCCACGGCTGCCTTGATTGCGTTGCTGTCGAGTGCTAGAATGCTTCCACGTTGAGGGCGACGCCTCTGAAACTCCTTTGCGCAGGCGCCGAATCGTCGGCGCGACCTCGTGGCCACGCTAGGTGGGGAGGTAGCGGTGCCCTGAACCTGCAACCCGCTATAGCAGGACGGAATCCCTGCCCGAGGCGACGTTCTGTGAGGTCAGGCTTCGACAAGTGGCGTTGAGAGTCGGGTCCTGCGCAACGTCTACCTGCCGAACCCCGCCAGGTCCGGAAGGAAGCAACGGTAGGTGGCGAAGCGTGTGCCGCAGGGGCGCCTGACTGGAGCTGGCTGTCGGAGTAACGCTCGGAGCGCGGACGTCAACGGCAGGTGCGTGGCCATATAGAGATCGACGCCGGGCAGTATCCGTTTGCGCTGCCCGGCGGGGCCCAGCCTGACCTGTCGCCACTCATTCGAACAGGAACCACGGGCTCCGCAATGCCGTACCTCGCCCTTTCGCGAAAGTGGCGCCCCCAACGCTTCGGCGCTGTCGTGGGACAGGCGCACGTCATCCGCACCCTCCAAACGGTTCTGCGCTCAGGGCGAGTGCATCACGCCTATCTGTTCTCCGGTCCGCGCGGCGTCGGCAAGACGACCATGGCGCGCATCTTCGCCAAAGCCCTCAACTGCTCGGCGCGAGAGGATGCGGAGCCCTGCAATGCCTGCGACTCGTGCCGAGGAGTGAACGCGGGAGCGTCGCTGGACGTGCTGGAGATCGACGCGGCATCGAACAACAGCGTCGACGACGTGCGGGAGCTGCGCGAGAACGTCAAGTTGGCGACGGTATCGTCGCCCTACCGCGTCTACATCATCGATGAAGCGCACATGCTGAGCATGACGGCGTGGAACGCCCTCCTGAAGACCTTGGAGGAGCCGCCATCGCATGTCGTCTTCGTGTTTGCCAGCACCGAGAAGTCGCGCTTCCCAGCGACCATCCTGTCGCGATGTCAGCAGTTCGAGTTCCAACGGGCGAGCCATGAGGAGGTCGTCGGCAGACTCAGAGAACTCGCTGCCGACGAAGGTTTCTCCATTGATGACGACGGCCTCGCCCTGATCGCGCAGCAGTCCGAGGGCTGCCTCCGCGACGCGCAGAGCGTTTTCGAGCAGCTCATCGCCTTCAGTGAAGGCTCTGCCGACGCAGACGACGTGAGCCGGCTGCTCGGGTACGGTTCCGCCTATACGCTCCGACGGCTCATCGATGCGCTCTACGCCCGGCAGGCAGAGCAGGCAATCGATGCCGCAAGCGAGCTGGCGGACCAAGGAGCCGACGTCGGGCAATGCATCCGGCTCCTGCTCGCGCACTTTCATCGTCTGCTTCGGCTGCGCGTGAGCCCGGCATTGCGTCGCACCATCGATGTGCCAGCATCGTCGATCGAGAAGCTTCAGTCGGAGGCGGACAGCCTGACCATTGATCGGATCCAATGGACGATCAAGACCCTGGCTAGGGCGGACCGCGACATCAGGACGCTCGGATACAGCGTGTTCCTGTTCGAGCTTGCGCTCGTCGACATCTGCCGCATCGAGGACGAAGTGCCCCTCGCGGGCATTCTGCAAACGCTGAATACAATCGAGGGACGGCTATCCTCCGTCGCCGCCGAGCCCGTCCTGGATGTCCGACGCCCGCTGGGTTCGATCGCATCCGCTCCGAGCGCTGTCGAGGCACGAGGCATCGCCGAGGACGACGCCGAGGTCGCCGAAGACCGACCCATGGCGGTCGCGGAACCCCCATCAAGCGCGAGCCAGCCGATCACGGAGGAATACAGCGCGGCGCTGTGGGCTGAGGCGCTTCGCCTGCTGGGTCAGCGTGATGCGCCACTCCGAGGGAGGGTCGAGACGGCTACGGTGTCGGCGTCTGACGGCGGGCTCCTGATCTCGGTCCCGAGCCGGGTCGTGCTGAACCAGATCACGGCTCGCGAGGACACCCTCCGCAAGGTGCTCGCCGAGGTACACGGGTCGCCCGTTGTTCTGCGTCTGACCATG
>VGLH01000036.1 GCA_016866785.1 Candidatus Poribacteria bacterium | reverse complement strand
CATGATCCCGTTCCCGGCAGGCGTCGGGCGGATCGACCAGACGTTCGTCGGGTTCCCGGAGCGGGAGCTTTCCGAGTGGATACGGGTTGCCCGTGACGTCATCCAGCCACACTTCGACCTAACGCCGGAGATGATCACCCACACGCATGTCGTCGATCTGGATACTTGGCAGCTCACCGAGGAGTGGGAGCAGGGAGAGTGGGTCGATCCGCCAGCAGAGCTGCTTCCGCGTTACGTCGAGACGGCGATGCAGCTTCTCAGGAACGCCGGCATCGTCTGCGAGGGCGTGACGAGTCCCGGCGCGTTCGCCAAGCGCAAGGAAGACGTCCACGCGAAGGCTGTGCTGGACGGCGCGCGCCGGGTCAACGGGATCGATCGCCCATTCTACTTCCTGCACATGGTCGACAAGGAGATGCCGACGGTTCCCATCTGGTATGCCGACAAGTCAGCGGGCACGGCGGTCGCCAGCATCGTCGGCTGCGCAGGCGATTGGTTCGGCGCGACGGGGTTCGACGAGGCGAGCGCAGACAGGTTCATCACGGAAGACTTACGCGGCGGCAGGCTGCCGGAAGTCCTCGAAGCAGGAGCTCCCTGCGTGCTGGTCGGGCATTGGCCCTGCTTCTACGTGAACGATCAGGTTGGGTTCGGAGTGCTCCGTGACGTGAAGCGCCGACTCGACGCCTACGACCCCGACGGCACGCGCACGCTGTGGATGAAGAACAGCGAGATCGGTCACTACTGGATGGCGCGCGAGCTCTCGAACGTGTCGGTCGCTGAAGGAGCCTCTGGTGGAGAGGTTGTCGTGACGATCGAGACGGCGTTCCCGACGCCGGACTTCACGCTCTCGGTCGACGCTCCCGCGAGGCGCGTCCGCGTGGACGGCTCCGACCTGCGCTCAGCCGGCACGCGGCAGGCGTTCAGGGCGGGATCCTACTTGGCGGAAGGCTCAACGACCGCCCTCGCGTTCGACTTGGCGGTAGGCAGAACCGATGTGATCGTGACCCTCGACTAGCACCACCGCCGCTTGTCGACAACGTTGGTCAGCGACTCCCCGGACACGAAGCGACGCAAGTTCTCGCACACGACCGCAAGTCGCCGTCCGCCCACGCCAGGGTCCGCACCGGCGACGTGTGGCGTGAGGATGGCGTTCTCCATCGACCAGAGCGGATGGTCCGGCGGCAACGGCTCCGTCTCGAAGACATCCAGTGCTACTCCCGCGATGGTTCCCGCCGTGAGCGCTTCCGTGAGCGCCGCCAGGTCCACGACGACGCCCCGCGAGATGTTGATGAGGAACGCGCTCCGCTTCATCCGCGCGATCCGATCCGCGTCGAAGAGCCGAACCGTGTCGGGCGTATGGGGCACGCAGCTCACGATGAAATCCGACGCGGCGAGCAGTTCGTCCAGACCCGACGAGTCCCATAGCTGATCGACGAAATCGGGCTTCTCGACGGGCACAGCGTTCGTCGCGACGACGCGCATCTGACATGCCGACGCCCGACGCGCGACCTCGGTTCCGATGCCCCCAAGTCCGACAACGCCCATCGTCGCTCCAGCGAGCGGAACGACCGGCACGCCACCACGCCACTCCGACCTGAGTTGCCTCCTCACGTAGACGTGGAGCCCGCGAGCGAACATGAGGACGTAGCCCATCGCCTGATCCGCGATGGCATCGCTGTAGATGCCCCGCATGTTCGTCAGCGTCACGTCGCTCGCGGCGAGCGCTGGGAACATGTAGTGTTCGAGCCCGGCGATGGGCGTCTGAACCCAGCGCAGGCGCGTCGCCGCCTCCAGCAGGCGCGGCGTCAGGTTCCCGTACATGCCGTCGGCGTTGCGGATCGCTTCGACCGCCTCCCTCTCGGTACGCACGTTGGCGATGATGGCGTCCGGCGCGGCTGCCTGCAGGGCAGCGAGCGTCCGATCATCGACCGCCGGGAACACCAGGAACTTCATGCTTGCCTCCGTTCGGCGAGCACCACACGAGCCCACACCGACGCTCCGTCTGGGTGCGGGCTCGTGGGCTCGATCCATCGAGACGCGACGCGGGAGCCGCTACGCGTCGTAGTCGGTCAGTTCGCGCATCCAGATGTTGCGGAACCGAACCTTGTCGCCGTGGTCCTGGAGGCGCAACGGGCCCTTGTCCGGATGCGGCGTGTCGTAGTTGGACACGGATCGATGCCCCGTCGGACCCATCGCCGCCGTGTGGTTGTGGACGACGATCCCGTTGTAGAGCACGGTGATGTACGCCGGAGCGCGCAGCTTGCCGTCGTTCCAGCGCGGCGCGCGGAAGACGATGTCGTAGGTCTGCCATTCGCCGGGCGCGCGGCAGGCGCTCACCAGCGGCGGATACTGGCCGTAGATCGCCGCCGTGGTTCCGTCCGCGTAGGTCGGGTTGTCGTAGCCGTCGAGGACCTGGATCTCGTACCGACCCATCAGGAATACGCCGCTGTTACCCCTGCCCTGGCTGTTGCCCTTGACGACCTTCGGTGTGGCGAACTCCAGGTGAAGTTGGCAGTCGCCGAAGTGCTGCTTCGTCTGGATGTCGCCGGTTCGCGTCACGGTCATCGCGCCGCCCGATACCTTCCACTGTGCGGGACCTCCCTTGACGCTCTCCCACTTCGAGAGGTCGGTCCCGTCAAACAGGACAGCGGCATCGTCGGGAGCCGTCCCCGCCTTGCGGGCAGTGCTCGACGTTCCGGGCGTGACGATGACCGGGTGCGGACGCTTGCCGTCGTGAACTCGCCACTTCGAGTCGGGGAGCATCGGCGTGTCATCGTAGCCAACCGATGCCGGGCGCTTCTTCTGTGCCACCGTCGTTTCCTCCTGGTAGTACCACGTCGCTGCGACTCCGGGCGTGTCATCGACACGTATTGTCAGCAGGGAGCGCGACGCGCGCAAGCGTCAAACGAGCCGCGCAATGCAGGCGTCCCGGTCCCCGACGTTGACCTTCACGATGCCTGGCTCGCCGAACGCCGTCTCGCCCCACATTGACTCCGCCGGGCCCAGGTCCGCCCACCGGCCGTTCAGCCGCACGTCAGCGGAGACGCGTTCGCATGTCGGGTTCACGGCCCACAGGTAGGTTCCGCCATCGCCGTCTTGGATGCGCGCCGTCACACGCTGGTCCGATACGGTGACCTGCGGCTCCCTGCCGCACCAGGACAGAAGCTCACGGTAGAACCGCCTCGAATCGTCGTTCGGCGCGCGATACATCCCGGCTCCGGGGAAGGTTCCGATGAGCCGCGTCCTGCCAGAGCCGTAGACGTTGTCCACGACGGCGATCTTCCCATCGGCGTACCGCCCGGCGATGGTTCCCGACGTGGGCTCGAAGGCTTGCAGGAACGTGCCGCCGCGCACGCGCAGATCTCCAACCTGGAACGTCAGATCACCCAGGATGTCCGGGGTGAACTCGACGTACGACTCCACAGCGCCGAACAGTGCGTCGAGCCCGAGGTTCGGCTGTCGCGTGCCGACCCGACCTCGATCGCCGAAGTAGCCCGGGCATCCCTCCGAGATGAGCGATCCGCCTCGCTTGACCCAGTCGATGAGCCGGTCGGTGACCTCTCGTGGCAGCATGACGGGGTACGGCAGGTAGAGCGCGTCGTACTCGTGGATGTGGTCGATGTGTACCCAGTCCGCCTGGATGTTGTTTTCGAAGAACCCCTGGTAGGCTCCGCGCGCCGATTCCGTGTAGTACGCCGTGTCCCCCTGCTGCGCCTGCGCGAACAACTGCGACTCGGGGACGACCACGATGCCGATGTCGCCCTGGACTGGCACAGATCGCCAGAGCGCCGCCGTCTCGTCCGAGTTCGCCCAGTTCGCGATGCGGCTGGTCATCGCCGACCTGTCGGTACGCAACCCGTCCATCCCGTACATGCCGAACGCGCCGAACAGGGGTCCGTCGAGCAGCGGCCGCCATCGCGGACACAGCCAGCCGCGCGTTCCTCCAGCGAACGACAGCAGGTTCCACAACCGGATGTCTTCAGGCGTCGCGATCCGCCCGCTATCGCGCGTTCGGTTCAGCACTTGGGGCTGCATCCACAAGGGACCTGCCTGCGCCTCGGCATGCCAGAACGGCTTTCCTCGGGCTCCAGCGCGGACCAGGTCGACGGCGTGCCACTGCTTCCAGGGCTCGTCGCCCTTCCGCGCGGCGATCCACGTGAACCCCCAGCTCTCGACCTCTGACGCGGCACGCCACTCGTCGCAGCAGCTCGGCATGTCCGACAGCGTCTGCGCGACGCCATGCGCCGTGATCGCGTGGTCGGGATCGACGCCCCGAATCACGTCCGCGCGCCAACGCATCTGCTCGTACGCGTTCTCGATGCGGAATTGCTGCCAGTCCATGCACTCCGCGTTGCCCGCCCAGTTGCGCGGCGCGTCGATGTCTTTCCACTCGGCGAAGCTGTGCCGGTACCACGCGGCTCCGAGCGTGCGCAGATCGCCGTATTTCCGCCGAAGCCAGTCGCGAAACTTCGCGAGCGTCGCGTCACAGTAGCAGACTGACGTCGAGTGGAAACACTCGTTCCAGATGTCGTACCCGCCCAAACCAGGATGGGAGCGGTAGCGCTCGGCAAGCGCGCGCAGAAAGCCTTCGGCATAATCGCGCCAATCGTCGTTGTCGAGACAGAGTCCGGGGAACCCACCGGTCGCGCTGCTGCCGCCCCAATGGCTTCGCACAGGTGCGCCATCCTTTGTGCGGAACCGAGCGTGCGCGAACCGGCGGAATGCCCATTCGGGCGCTGCGGTGATCATCTCCGCGATGACCGTCGCGATGCCATTCTCGGCGGCGAGGTCGAGCTGCCGGTCGTAGTCGTCCCAGTCGTAGACTCCCGGCTCGATCTCGATCGCCGACCACAGGAACCAGTGCCGGAAGGTGTTCATACCGTCCTCGAACGCGGTACGGTAGTCGCGCTCCCAGTCCTCGCGCGGCGGGTAGGACTTGCGGAAGTAGACAGCGCCGTACGGGAAGCGGGGCAGGTGCTGTGTCGGCATCGCGGAAACCCTTTCTTGCCAGTCCGTCTGGAACTCGATTCTTGCCGATGGTTGGGCGCAGGGCAACCGGACAGTCGTTCGTGGTATAGTGCTGAGGCAGCACCCCGCGCCGAGTCGCGCTCGTGGCAGGACATCGAGGAGGCAACGATGAGGATCGCCGAAGTCGAATGCGCGTGGGTCTCCATCCCGCTGCCTGTTCCGCGAGGTCTGTCCGGAGGACCCATCACGTCGAGCACCGACGCCGTCTGCCGCATCACGACAGCCGACGGACTGATGGGTATCGGTGAATCGCGCGGCGGACCCCTGGCGGAGGTATGCGAGATCATCGACTCCGTTTTCCGAGACCTGCTCATCGGCGAGCATGCGGCTGAGACCGAGTATCACTGGTCTCGGATGGAGCGTTCGCTGCTGGGTCCGGACGCGCCGACGACGCGCTGGAGCCGCCGGACCGTGCTCGCCGCGATCGCCGCCGTCGATCTCGCCCTATGGGACATCAAGGCAAAGGCAGCCGACCTGTCCATCTGCCGATTGTTGGGCGGCAGACCGCGCCCCATCCCCGCCTACCTGTCCGAGGGCTTCTACATCGAGAACCAGTCTCTCGAAGCGATGGTCGCCGAAGCCGAGGAGTCGATGGGCCAAGGCGGGTACAACGCGCTCAAGATCCGAATCGGTCGAGGTTCCCCGCAGGACAGCGAAGCGCGCGTCCGCGCCTTTCGACGGGAGTTCGGGAGCTCGATCACGCTGATGGCAGACGTGAACCAGGCGTGGGACGTGCCTACCGCCATCGAGACCTGCAAGCGCCTGGAACCGTACGAGCTCTACTGGCTCGAAGAGCCCGTTCCCGTTCGGCGCACGGACGAGTACGACCCAGACACCGCCTGCGGCGAGATCGCCCACGCGACGACGATCCCCATCGCGTCCGGTGAGAACCACATCGACCTTGCGGAATGCCGTAGTCTCGTCGAGCGAGGCGGCATCCGGTTCATGCAGTTCGACGCGATCAAGAACGGCGGCGTCACCGAGTTCCTCAAGGTCGCCTCGTTCTGCCACGCCCACGGCATTCCGTTCGCGCCGCATCACGTACCCCACTTCCACGTCCAGCTTGTCGCCGCCATACCCAACGGTCTCGTCGTCGAGACATTCCCGAACGACAAACAGCATGTCGCATGGCCCCATCTGTTTCCCGGCTATCCCGAGGTCAAGGGCGGACACATGGACGTGCCGGACCGCCCGGGATGGGGCATGGAGATCGACGACGCCTTCGTGGAGCGCCACGGCGTCCAGGTGAGGTGGCGGCGCTAACGCCGCACGGTCCGCAACGTCATCGGTTCGCCCAATCTCGTGGCCACACGTTCGCAATCGACCTGCGTCCCGTATGCGTGAACCATGCCCCGCATCAAGACCACGGCAGACGACGGCTCGATCCGAGCCCGCGCGTTCGTGATCGCCTTTGCCATCGCGCCGGCGAGCCAGTACTGGGTTGCCAGCACGTGGAACGGCTTCACGATCATGTCGCTGTTCATCAACGCGATCTTCGTCGTCTTCGTGCTAGCCGGCTCCAATCGGCTCGTGGCCCGATGGAGTCCAGAAGCAGCCCTGCGCCCGGGGGAGCTGCTCCTGATCTACGCGGTTCTCGCGGCTTCGACCGCCGCCGTGGGACACGACACGATCGAGATGCTCACCCAAGTCATCGGGTATCCCGCCCACTTCGCCTCGCCGGAGAACGAATGGGAGACGATTCTCTTTCGCCATCTGCCCAGGTGGCTGTTCGTGTGGGACAAGAACATTGTCGCCGGGCTCTACCACAACGGCGAGACCTTCTTCGCACGGCGCACGATCGCCGCGTTCGTCCGTCCGCTCGCCTACTGGTCGGCGTTCCTCGTCGCACTCTACACCGCGATGGTGTGCCTCGACCTGCTGCTGCGGCGTCAGTGGACAGACCGTGAGCGGCTTGCGTTCCCCGTCGCGCAGATTCCGCTCGGAGTCATGCGATCCGGTGGCGAAGTGTTTGGCTCCGGTCGGTTTTGGATTGGTTTCGCTGGAGCCGCCGCGCTCAGTCTGCTGAACGGGCTCCATCAGCTCTATCCCTCGGTCCCGGGGCTCACCTACGGGAAGTTCGACCTGGGAGCCCTTTTCACGGAAGCGCCCTGGAACGCCATTGACGCCGCCTACGTCGAGTTCCTGCCCTTCGTCTTCGGACTCGCTTACTTCATTCCCGTCGAGCTATCGTTTTCGATCTGGTTCTTCTACTGGTTCTGGAAGGTGATCGCCGTCGCAGGGAGGGCGGCGGGGCTGCATCGAATCCCGGGGTTCCCGGGATTCTGGTCGCAGGGCATGGGCGGGATGATGCTCATGGGGGCCATGTTCCTGTGGTGGGCGCGGCATCACATCGGAGCCGTCGTGCGCGACGTTCTTCGAGGGCGAAGGAGCTCGGACGACGACAGCCCGTACCGCTTCGCCGTCGTGGGATTCGTGGTCTCAGCGATGTTCCTGGTCGGGTTCCTGGCGTTCGCGGGGATGGCAGTGTGGGTCGGCGTGCTCTTTCTGGGCTCCTACTTCGTGATGTCCATCGTGACGACGCGGCTTCGCGCGCAGGTGGGCCCGCCGACGCATGAGCTGCCCTTCACGGCGTCGGGCATGCTGACGAGCTTCCTGGGCGTACGGTCACTGCCGGCGGGGAGCCTCGCTGGGTTCGCCGTCTTCCGCTTCGTGGACTTCGGTCAGCGCGGGACGCCAATGCCGCAGGTGCTCGAATCGCTCTACCTGCGCGACCGCCTGCAGAGCCGTTCAGCGGGCAGGTTCGTCGCCGCGATCGTCGCTGCGCTGGTCATCGGCACTCTCGTCGGGTTCGTCGGGAACCTACAGCGGAGCTACGTCTATTCGGTTCAGACGTGGGTGGGCGACTGGGCATTCCCGCAGGTCGCCTCGCAGTTGCAGTACCGCCCGACAGGCGTAGACCTCGCCTACATCGTCTACTTCGTCATTGGAGGCGCGATGGTCCTGCTACTGGGCATCCTGGGCAGGACCTTCTTCTGGTGGCAGCTCCACCCGCTGGGCTACATCATGGGCGGCGAATGGATGCTTCGCCATCTCTGGTTCCCGATCTTCCTGGCGTGGGCCGTCCGCTGGACACTCCTGCGTTTCGCTGGCATCGCCGGGCATCGCAAGACGGTGCCCTTATTCCTCGGCGTTACGCTCGGCGACGCGACGATGCTCGGGCTCTGGAGCCTCTACGGGACCATCTTCCGCGAGTGGACGATCTCCTACGTCTACTGGTAACGCCGGTCAGACGAGCGAGCGCCACAGGTCGGCGTACGTCGAGAGCTGGAACCCCTGCCGTGTCGCGTGCTCGAACGTCAGCTCGAGCATCCGCATCGGTGGGTCGAACCGCGCCAGCGACCACGGATGCCAAATGAGCGAGACGAAGATGAGGGCGTCGGCTCTGGCGCAGTTGAGGAAGACCCGATTCACCGCGAACTCGTCCTCAGGCGTCTTGAGGAACCCTGGCGGGATGGTTTCGGGCATGGAGGGAGGCCACAGCGTCACGCGGCGGGGCCCCCAGCGATTGTGGTCTTTCAGCAGGTTCTCGTGCCACCCGTGTCCAGGGAGTTCCCATAGGCTCGGGAACCCGTCAGCGGCGTAGGTCTCCGGCTCGAGCAGCAACGCCGGGAGCGAGTAGTCAGGTCCCCACAACCTGCTGCTGACGTAGCCGAATCCGGCTCCGGCGATGCACTCGAGCTCTGCCGCCGCGCCGCGGAGGCCATCGACGAAGCCTCAGCCAGGGCGGAGCCCGACGCACTCTCGCCCCATGACCTGCTCCACGACGTCCTTGCCTCGCACAATCTCCTCGATGCGCTGCTCGGGGGTCGCAGCGGGCCCGCAGAACGGATGATCTCTCAGCATCCGATGCGAGTAGGTGTGCGACGCCACCTCGAAGAGCGGATCGTCCCACAGATCGCGGTACTCCGCGGCGTCCGTTTCGAGCGTCCTGCCCGTCACGAAGAACGTGGCAGGCATCCCGAATCGACGGTGCACGTCGACGATCCGTCGGCAGGCGCCAAGGCACGCCGGGGATTCCGTGTCATAAGCGGCGATGTACCGCGTCATGCCGCGCCTCCCGTTGCCGCGTCGAGCCACGACGCTCCGCCGGCATTCCGACCGTAGAGGGCTCCCAGCACTTTGTCGATGGCTCTCGCCACGGCGTCACAGTCGCGCTCCGTCCACCACTGGTTCAGGGGGACGGAGACGTGTCGGCTAGTGAGTTCGACGGTTCGTCGGCACATGTCCGCCGAGTAGCGGGTCTTCGGACCTTCCTCGGCATTCGGGCAGTGCCACGGACACCCGTCCGAGGTCGCCGGCACTCGGTCGAGGATCTGCCACATGTGCTGGTAGTAGTGCCAATCCTCGTTGGCGCTGGGTCCGCGCGTTCCGGAAGACACGCCTTCCGCTCGCAGCGCGTGAGCGGCATCGGCCGCAGCCTGAGCCGTGGGGCAGAAGAACCCGATGGAATGCCCCATCTCGCCGCCCAGGTCGTGGATCCGCTGCGGCGTGACGCCACTGTAGGAGCCGAGGCCGGCTAGGATGCGGCGCTTGTTGGCTCGCCATCGCGCGAGCTGCGCATCCGCCTTGCGCGTCTGTACGAGATCGACGGTCCCTTCGAGCTCCGACATACGGTAGTTGAGTCCGCAGAAGAGCTCGCCTTCCCAGCGCGCCTTGGCGAACCGGTCGGGACGCCACAGCCCGCCGGCCTCCGCCCAGCCCTGAACGCGCGCGAACAGCGCGTCGTCGTTGCACATGACGAGACCGCCCTCGCCGCCGCCGGTAGTCTTGTAGGAGCTGATGCTGAAGCACCCCAGATCGCCGATCGTGCCGACGCGGCGTCCCCTGAAGCTGGCGCCGTACGCCTGGGCGCAGTCCTCAACGATCCGAAGGTTGTGCCGCTGTGCGATCTCACGGATGGCGTCCATGTCGCACACGTAGCCGTTCATGTGAACCGGCGCGATGGCTTTCGTCAGGGACGTGATGCGCGCTTCGACGTCCTTCGGATCGATGGTCATCGACTCGTCGATGTCGCACCACACGGGAACGCCGCGAGCGACCACGACCGCCATCGCCGTCGCCAGGAACGTGTAGCCCGGCACGATCACCTCGTCGCCTCGGCCGATGTCGGCGGCGACGTACGCGGTGTGCAGCGCCGCCGTCCCGGAGCTCACGGCGAGCACGTGGCGGACGCCGAAGCGCTCCTCGATCTCGCGCTCCATCGTCTCGACGTTCGAGCCGGACTTGTACCGCGCGAAGAAGGGCCCGCCGCCGATGTTCTCCCCCTGCACGGCTGCGGCGATCCGCTTCACCGCATCGTCGGAGTAGCCCCACGTTCGCGCCATCTCCAAGAACTCGTCATGTCCGATCTTGGGCTCTCCGCGACCTTCGTACTCCGGAACCGCCTTGGGTCCTCCGCGCACCGCGAGTTCGCTGCTGGACATCCCGTCTCCCCCGCTGTTCCCTTGTGCATTGCCGACCACGATGCCGCGTTTCGCGTCGCGCACGCATGCAACCACTGATGACGAAACTGTGCAACATGGCAGCGACGGGGAACGAGCGACTACGCCTCCCGCCTAGCGGCGGCGGCGGGCATGGGCTAGTCTGTCGGTGGGTCGAGACGCGCTCGTGACTCCGCCTCTGCGAGGACAGCCGGATGACACACCGCGAACGTTTCCACGCCGTCATGGAGTATCGTCCCGTGGACCGCGTGCCGAACTGGGAGCTCGGCATCTGGCCCCAGACGCTCCAGCGATGGCTCAGAGAAGGGATGCCGGACGAGAAGCGCCTCGGTGACTGGTTCAGCGGCGTGGATGCTGGGCGTGCGAACACGCTTGGGCTCGACGAGCGCGAATTCGTGCCGGTGCATATGGGCATGTCGCCGGGGTTCGAAGCGAAGGTGCTCGAACGGACGGAGCGCTACGAGGTTATCCAGCACGGCAACGGCGTCGTCACGAAGGCGCTCATCGAAGGAACCGTCGGCGGTGGCAGGACGTCGATGGATCAGTATCTGAGGTTCCCCGTCGAGAACGTCCGAGACCTCCGCGAGCTCAAGAAGCGCTACGTCGCGTCCGATCCAGCGCGCCAACCCGCCAACTGGCGCGGTTCCGTCGCGAGATGTCGTGACCGCGAGCACGTGCTCATCCTGGGTCGGAACTGTTGCACGGGGTTCTACGGCGTCGCCCGGGCGTGGATGGGAACCGAGAACCTGTCGCTCGCCTGGCACGACGATCCCGCGCTCTGCGACGAGATGTTCGAGTTCATCGCGGACTTCGTCATCGAGGTGACTACGCCGACGCTCCTCGCAGCCGAGTTCGACTACTTCAACTTCTTCGAGGACCTCGCGTTCAAGTCGGGCCCGCTCGTGAGCCCGACTAGCTGGCGCCGACACGTGTTCCCCCACTATCGACGCGCGATCGACCACTTGAAGAAGCACGGCGTCCGCTACGTCAGCCTCGACAGCGACGGGAACACGGAACCGCTCATTCCCCAGTTCATGGAGATGGGCGTCGACATCCACTGGCCCGTCGAACGCGCGGCCGACATGGAGCCGATGCGTCTGCGCAGGCAGTTCGGCAAGGACCTGCGCCTCTGGGGAGCCGTCGACAAGCGCGAGATCGCCAAGGGACCTGCTGCCATCGACGCCGTCATGCGCGAGCTCGCCCCCATGATCGAAGACGGCGGATTCATCCCAACCCTCGACCACACGTTCCCGCCCGACATCTCGTGGGACAACTTCGCCTACTACATGGAGCAGAAGGAACGCCTCCTGACTGGCGCATGGGGAACCTGATCGGCGCGTACTCGGCTCGCTGCATCGGACGCATCCGTCCCCGGCTTGGCGGTCGTGCGATTCAGTCTGTCCAGGAGCGTAACGAAGAAGCGAGTCTCGGACGTCACCACATTGTGCGAGGCAGAGCGTCGTTCAACCGTATTCGCCTTGCGTCCGACAAGCTTCTAGCAGAGACTCCATTTGGCGATCATTGTCGACTAGACGCGGAGCGCTGCCCGCATCGGACGGCGCTGCACGCTGACGGAGATGGAGTCATGCGACAGATCATTCTCTATCCCGGAGAAGACGGCTACTGGGTCGTCGAGTGTCCGAGCCTGCCGGGTTGCGTGAGTCAAGGGAAAACGAAGACAGAAGCCATCGCCAACATCAAAGAGGCGATCAACGGATACGTTGCCGCGCTGGTAGAGGACGGGTTACCCGTTCCCGAAGAGCGTTTTGAAGCGCTGGTCGTCGCGGTATGACTCGGTTGCCCTGCGTGTCCGGCGCGGACTGCGTCAAGGCGCTCGCCAAGCGAGGGTTCTATCTGAGACGACAAGAGGGAAGTCACATGATCCTTCGTCGGCATGACCCCTTCGCCCAAGTGGTCATTCCGAACCACAAGGAGTTGGATCGCGGAACCCTTCGCTCGGTCATACGGCAAGCCGGATTGAGCGTCGAGGAGTTCATTCGTCTGCTCTAGCCGCGTCGGAACCCGTCCGCGAGGACGCGGAAGCCGCGCTCCAGCAACAGGTCGCAGAGGTGAGAGCCAAGGGACCCGGCTACGACCTGCTGACGTTCTCCATCGCCGACCCGACGTGGAAGATGCGTCTGCGCAAGCAGTTCGGCAAGGACCTGCGCCTCTGGGGAGCCGTCGACAAGCGCGAGATCGCCAAGGGACCTGCTGCCATCGACGCCGTCATGCGCGAGCTCGCCCCCATGATCGAAGACGGCGGATTCATCCCAACCCTCGACCACACGTTCCCGCCCGACATCTCCTGGGACAACTTCGCCTACTACATGGAGCAGAAGGAACGCCTCCTGACTGGCGCATGGGGGACCTGATCGGCGCGTACTCGGCTCGTTGCGGCAGGCTCAACCGACGGGCATACTGAGCGCCGAGTCCGACCAGACCCAAGGGGTGAGGTGTGAGAATCCGACTGTTTCATGCCTGTATCGCGCTCAGCGCTGTCGCGATCGTCCTCACGATGACGGGCTGCGCGCGCGTCCGCCCGACGCAGGACGCCGCGTACGCCGAATCGCTCGCCGTCTTCGAGCGGCGCATCCTGCCCATCCTGCGGTCGCCCCATCCGTCGAGCTGTGTCGAATGCCATCTGTCCGGCGTCGATCTGAGCGGCTACATCCTCCCAACGGCTGAGGGGACCTTCAGGTCGCTCCGTGACCAGGGGCTGGTGAACACTGCCGAGCCCGCCAAGTCGCGCATCCTCGACCTGATCCGCATGAGCAAGCCGGAGTCGGATCGACTGACCCAGCAGGCGCGCCAAGCCGAGCTCGACGCCTTCGCCGCCTGGCTCCAGGCTAGCGTCCGATCGCCTGCGCTCCTGAACGCCCCGCCCCTGCCCGCGAAGGAGCTCGCAGGACCCGGTGTTCCCCTCGAAGTGATCCGTCACACACGCGAGGATCGTGTGTTCCACTCGTTCATGGCGAGCGTCTGGGCGCAGATCGAGCGCTGCGCGGGTTGCCACGCAAAGACGGCTCCCGAGATCGAGAAGAACATCGCCAAGTACGGGCCCCGCGTGCTATGGGTCAAGGACACCTCCGAACAGACGTTCCGGCACATCCTCGACAGCGGGTTCGTGCACACGGACAGACCGACCGAGAGCCTGATGCTCCTCAAGCCGACCATGCAGGTCGAGCACGGCGGCGGCAAGAAGATGGAGATCGGCGACCTCGGATACAAGCAGTTCCGAGCCTGGATCGAGGACTACGTGGCGTCTGTGCGGGGGACCTACACCTCCGTCGAAGACCTCCCAGCTCCGTCGGACGTGGAGTACATCGGCTCCGAGATATGGCTCAATGTCGCGCCGACGCCGGAAGCATGGGCGGACAAGGTACTCGGCGTGCTCGTCTACCCGTACGACGAAGCGGCGGGCAGGTTCTCGCAGACACCCACGGCGACATCCGACCGACGCGTGTGGGGAGCCGGCAAGCTATGGCAGCACAACCTCATCCTGATGGCTCCATCTGGCTCCGAGCTCGCGGAGTCGTTCCGCGCCACGCGACGGCTTCCCAGCGGAAAGTACCTTCTTCGGTTCTATCTCGACCGCGACGGAGACCTGGAGAAGGACTGGCGCGCTGAGCTCAACGCGCCCGAGCGAGCAGTCGGGTCCGCCGAGGTAGCGACCGACTGGCACGTCGGCTACAATCGGATGACGGTCGTCACCTCGGTGCGATAACGCGGCTGTCGAGGAAACCGGAAAGGAAGCGCGACATGACGAAGGACGGCAAGCTTCGGGCGCTCGTCTGGTCCGAGCTGACGGAACCCAAGAGCATCTACCCGCAGGGCATCAACGGCGTCATCGCCGATCACCTGAACGCCACGTCGCGGAGCATCGTTGCGACGACGGCGTCGCTTGCAGACGCCGACCAGGGCGTGGGCGAGGCGGCGCTCGCCGAATCCGATGTCCTGGTGTGGTTTGGGCACGTGAAGCACGGGCAGGTCACCGACGAGTCTGTCGAGCGCATCGTCAAGCACGTCAAGGACCGCGGGATGGGGTTCCTGGGCCTCCACTCGACGCACTACGCCAAACCGTACAAGGCGCTTATGGGAACGCCCTGCGGCTGGCGCGCCTATGTCGAGGACGGCAAGCCCGGCAGGATTCTCGTCGCCGACCCGTCGCACCCCATCGCTCAGGGTGTCGAGCCCTTCACGATCCCGCGCGAAGAATGGTACGGCGAGCCGTACGAGGTTCCGCCGCCGGATTCCGTCGTGTTCGTCGGCGTCTACACCGACAACCGCGAAGTGGCTCGCGACGGCTTGACCTGGACGGTGGGCAAGGGACGCGTCTTCTACTGGCGCCCGGGCCACGAGACCTATCCCATCTTCCACATGCCCGAAGTTCTCCGCATCATGGAGAACGCCACTCGCTGGTGCGCCAAGTGGGCATAGCGAGCAACGCGAGATGAAACGATGAAGCCCCTCCGCAGCACGGAGGGGCTTTCTCATGGTCGGAACCGACGCGTCGGTCAGAAGCGCAGCTCTCGGATGCGATTTAGGTAGTAGACGTAATTCTCCAGCGGCGTGCCCGGCACGATGAGATGGTCGGGCAGCGGGATGAACCCTCCCTCGCGCATCAAGGGCAGCCGCCGTTCGATCTCCGCGTCGATGGTCGCCTTGTCCTTTGTGAGCGCGAGCTTGTCGATCCCGCCGAAGATGCGGAGCTCCTTGCCGTAGCGCTTGCGGAACGCCATCGGGTCGGCGCCCATCGGCTGAATCTGGACGGGGAACATCACGTTGACGCCGCCCTCGAACCAGCCCGGCACGAGGTCGTCGATGAGCCCGTCCGAGTCGACCGCGTAGAGATCGACTCCGTACTCGTGCAGCTTGTCGGCGATCTTACGGTAGCCCGGCACGACGTACCGGTTGAACACGTCCGGCGAGACCAGCGGCCCGCTCGACCCGCAGATGTCCTCCCATCCCCACGCCATGTCCACCTTGATCTTCGGCAGGACCTGGTCCATACCCCAGCACACGAGGTCCGACAGCGTATCGACCATCTCCTCCAGAAGCTCGGGATCGTCGTACTGGATGTACCCGAAGTTGACGACGCCCATCCAGTCCCTCAGCCACCCGACCATGCTGGCGGACGAGATGCTCAGCGGCCTTCCCGACGCCTTCATGCGCTCGACCGTCTCGTCGATGTTACCAGGGATGCGCGCGGGATCTGGCTGGAGCCGTTTCTTGTAGTCGTCCCAACCGCCACGGTCCTTGAGGCGGAAGTCGATGTAGTGTGGGATGCACGACCGCCCCTTCCAGTGCTGGGCGATGACGCCGTCGGACTGCTGGAAGATGCGGTACTCGTCCGTCTCCTCAATCGTCTCGTCCGGGAACCCAGGTCGGAGCCCCAGGTGGATCGGCACGCCCCAGGGCAGCCCCTCGGCGTTGAAGTATTCGTGACGGCTCTGCCCGGGCTCCAAGCCCTGCTCCTCCCACTCCCGTTCCAGCTCGGGCCATCCCGTCCAATGGATGACCGGCATGCGGTCGTAGGAGCCGTAGTGCATGATCTCGTGCCACAGTTCGCGGCTGGTCATCGAGCTTCCCTCCATCGATCCGACGTTCGCCCATCCCTACGGGCTAAGTAATAGCACTCGCCGCGCAAGTCTCACAGTCGGCGTGCAGAGATCGGCGTTCCTCATGTAGGATGAGGGCAAAGACAACTGGAACCGAGAGGCAGAGCTGCCCATGTCCACAATCGTAGTCATCGGCGGCGACGCGGCTGGAATGAGCGCCGCCAGCAAAGCCCGCAGAACCGATCCCAACGCGCGCATCATCGTCCTCGAGATGGGCGCGCACACGTCCTACGCCGCGTGCGGATTGCCGTACCTGATCGAAGGGATCGTCAACAGCGCCGACGATCTGGTCGCGCGCACGCCGGAGCAGCACCGGGCGGCTGGCATCGACGTGCGGACGCGCACTCGCGCGACTGCAATCGACACACGAAGCAGGACGGTCAACGCCGAAGGCGCGGATGGCGCTCAGTCCATCGGCTACGACAAGCTGATCATCGCGACCGGCGCGTCGCCCAAGAAGCCAGCGTTCTGCGACGGCGCGTGCGGCGGAGTCTTTACGCTCAAAACGATCCCCGACGCTCTCGGCATTCAGGCTCACATCGCTCGTGGACGCGTTCGCCGCGCCATCGTCGTCGGCGGCGGCTACATCGGCGTCGAGATGTCTGAGGCGCTGACGCGTCGAGGAATCGCCGTAACGCTCGTCGAACATGGAGAGCGCATCCTCAAGCTGCTCGACCCGGACATGTCCGAGCGCATCGCCGCGTACATGTCCAGCCAGGGCGTCGCGATCCATACGGAACGCGAGGTCGTCGCCGCGCAAGGAACTGCGAGCGTCGAGTCCGCGCAGTTGTCGGATGGATCGACCGTTGCCGCCGACATGATCGTCGTTGGAGCCGGCGTCGCGCCGAACGCCGATTTGGCGCGCAACGCCGGGATCGCGCTCGGAGCCAGCGGAGCCATCGCCGTGGACAGCGCGCAGAGAACGAGCGCGTTCCACGTCTACGCCGCCGGGGATTGCGCCGAAGCTCGCCACCTCGTTCTCGACCGCAACGTCTACATCCCGCTGGGGACCACGGCGAACAAGCAAGGGCGGGTAGCAGGGGAGAACGTCGCCGGAGGCAGCGCGACGTTCGCCGGGGTCGTCGGGACGACGGTCTGTAAGGTGTTTGGCAAGGCGTTCGCGCGCACCGGACTGACGGAGGAACAGGCGCGTCGAGCGGGGTTCGCACCCAAGTCTGCTACTGTCGCGGCGAGTTCCCGAGCCGAGTACTACGGCAGCCCGGAGACGATCGACGTGAAGATCGTCTACGACGGCAAGACGCGACGGCTGCTCGGGGCGCAACTGTTCGGGGACGACACGGTCGCCAAACGGATCGACGTCGTCGCAACGGCACTGACGGCGCGAATGATCATCGACGACTTCGTGCAACTCGACCTCAGCTACGCTCCGCCGTTCGCGCCGGTGTGGGACCCGCTCCTCGTCGCGGCGAACGTGGCGGGTCGAGGCTCTAGAACAACGTGAGTTGAGGCGATCCGACGCCGAGCTCCTCATCGTCGGCGACGTCGAAGAGCGACAGTTGGCGGACGCCGTTGGTCGGCGCGGAAGGGAAGTCGGTTTCCTCGAGCCATTTCGATAATGGGTGTCCGTCGGACAGTTGGGTCAGCAGGTAGCCTCGTGAGCGTCGCTCTTGAAGGCGCTGGGTCAGACGGTCGAGTGCGCTGGCACGTGTCGCGATCAGCTCTTCGCGTCGTCTCAGCCGTCCGCCGATGCGTCCCCACTGGGTCACGATCCGGTACGGTTCTCCCGGCTCGGTCGGAACCATCAGAACGATCCGATACCGGCGGCGTCGGTTCTCGGCGGCACTGACGGCGATGAACTCGGCTGTATGCAACATGCTGACAGCCGTACTAACTCCCAGTCACGCCACGCCGGGCGTGCTCTGCCTCGCGGGCTCGAAGGCGGGCTCAAAGGGACGATGACACTGAGATTCGGCAATAGCAAGCGCAGACCGGGCGTTCGCATCATCGTCATTGCGCTTGCGGCGCTCGTGCTCGCAGGAGCGGCGAGGTACCCGCCTGCGACCGACATGCGCTCTCATCTCGTGAAGGGAGAGTGCGCCGACTGCCACGCGGACATCGCCCGCGAGTGGGGGAAGGCGGGACATGCGCAGTCCTGGACCAGCCCGCTTTACCAAGCCTACCGCAAGGAGTTCGCCGCGCCCAAGGAGTGCGACCCCTGCCATGCGCCACAGCCGCTGCACATGACCGGGATCGGCGACATGCCGAAGGTGCGCGTCGAGGACCGCGACCGAGGCGTCGATTGCCTGACATGCCACCTAGCCCCCGACGGGTCGATGCGGGGACCCACCGACGGCGTGTCGCCGTTCCACAAGACGCAGCGGGAACCGACGCTCTACACGATGGAGCTGCGGCTCTGCGCGAGCTGCCACGGGCAGCCGAGCGTGGCGGCACATGACACGGTGACGCCCTATCAGTCGAGTCGCTCGTTCAAGGGCGGTGAAACTTGCCAGACATGCCACATGCCGGAGGTCCAGCGGAAGCCCAGCCGGAAGAGCGAGTCGCCCAAGCGCGGCGGCGAGCACACGTGGTACGGCTCGCGCGATCAGGGTCTTCTGCGGAGTACGCTCCTCCTCGACGCCGAAGAGACGAAGGAAGGCTTGTCGGTCTACGTCACCAACGCTGCGGCGCACTCCCTGCCGGCTGCGCCGCTCCGCGAGATGCGGCTCGGGATCCTGGTCACGGACGCCGCCGGTGCGATCCTCCACAGCCGGACGACGACCTACCGGCATCCTCTTGGGCTGGATGGCAAGCCGCTCGACCCGGACGCTGGCGATCCCCGCATCGCCGCCGAGGAATCGCGGATCATCCCGCTGCCCGTGTCGTCCGCCAAGCTGCGTGGGTCGCTGCTCCGCGTGAACATCCTCTATCGCCGACACGCCAAGGGCTCGTGGATATCGATGGCGTCGCTCACCCGGCGGTTCTAGCTGGTTCGGACGACCCAATTCGACGCGTCGACATGGAGCACTCGCGGCGCTGCCATCCGCGCTTCGGTATCATCGACCATCTGGTAGGACAGGATCAGCACCAGATCGCCTGGCTGCACGAGGCGCGCCGCCGCCCCGTTCACGCAGATCGTGCCGGGCCCGCCTTCGATGGCGTAAGTCTCGAAGCGTTCGCCGTTGTTGACGTTGAGAACCTGGACGCGCTCGAAGGGCAGGATATCCGCCGCTTCGAGAAGGTCGGCATCGATCGTGATGCTGCCCTCGTAGTGGAGGTCAGCCTGGGTGACCGTCGCACGGTGGATCTTCGACTTCAGCATGTGTCTCAACACGATCTGTCGCTCCGAATGGGCTCGCATCTCTCACCATGGTACCGTACGAAAGCCCTCATCGTCCGCAAGGCGTGCGTTCCACAAGGCGTGCGTTCCACCCCATGCGTGGATACAATGGCGCGCCCGAACCCAGAGGACTGATGCGTGGCGAACGGCACGACAACGATGCTCGCGTTCACGTCCGACCGGCGGATCGGCATGATCCGTCCCGACGGATCCGAGGAACGCTATCTCGATTTCTCGATTGCTGGACAGGCGTCATGGCAGTTCGGACCCCGGTTCCGCGATGGCAGCCGCATCATCGTTCACAGCTTCGAGGACGAGAAGACGTGGCAAGGGAACGTCCAGAGCCATGTCTGGGTCTACGACTTCGTGTCAGGCGCGCTCACGGAAATCGCGACCGAGGGGCGGCTGGCGCCCTTCACGGTCTGCGCCGCGCTGCTCGAAGACGAGGGGAGAATGGTCATCAACCCCCTCATCGACGGCGAGCAGCGCGTCTTCACCGCGAACCTCGACGGCTCCGCACCACACGCTCTGACTCAACCCGGCGAGGGCTTTGCGTACGGCATCAGCCTGAGCCCGGATGGCGGTAAGCTGGCGTTCCACATTACTCCGTACCAGATATGGACGATGGACCTCGACGGGAGCCGTCGGTCGGTCGTCGCCGCAGACGCCGGGCACCTCTACTTCGGACCCGTCTGGTCGCCGGACGGGGAATGGCTCGCCTATCTCGACTGCATCCCTGCCGCCGACCCAGGGCATGACTGGGCGGCTCTGTGCATCGGGCGACCCGACGGCTCCGAGCATCGCGTTGTGACCGAGATGAACCACTGGTTCGGCACGTCCTACGGTTCCCCCAGAACCCGAGGCGGCGGCTCGAACACGACTCAGTGGTCGCCGGACTGCAAGTGGCTCACGTACACGCGAGCGCTGCCGGGCTCTCGCACGGCTTGGCAGTTCCAGCCCCAACGACCCGACACAGACCACTTCAATCGCGATTACCTGCCGGAGCAGGCTCGAGGAGGAACCGAGCTGTGCCTCCTGGACCCCTTCGCGGGAGAGCTGCGGCAGCTCACCGTCTGCGACCCGCTCCGATGGGACTTCCGCGCCGGATGGTCGCCGGACGGAGAGCAGATCGTCTTCAGCCGTGCGGTTGTCGGCGAGCCGAGCGAGCTCTGGGTCATGGATGCCGACGGCGCGAACCAGCGATTCCTCTCGCGCGGCTGCAACGAGATGGGGGCAGACTTCGGACGGTGGATCCAGGTTCCATCCCGCTAACCGTGTGCGCTCTCACGCGGGCGTTGATACAATCGCGCCATCCGGCGACCACGACGAACCAGAGAGATCCATCGATGAAATACACGGTTCTAGGCAGAACCGGGGCGCGTGTCTCGCGCATCAGCCTCGGAGGCTACCCGTTTGGCGGCGTGAACCACGCCCAAGGCTGGAATCCCTTCGAGCCGGAGGGCAAGCGGACGGCGATCCGCACGATCCATCGCGCCCTCGACCTGGGCATCAGCATCATCGACACTGCGCCTGGATACGGCGACCGTCACAGCGAACGCATCATCGGCGAGGTCATGGCATCGCGACGCGATGAGTGTTTCCTGGCGACGAAGGTCGGATGGGGTCGCTCGATGACTGGCGAGGCAGTCCAGGAAAGCGTCCACGAGAGCCTCCGCTGCCTTCGGACCGACGTTCTCGACCTGGTGCAGTTCCACGGCGGCATGTTCACGCCGGAGGACTACGAACACATCGTGGACGGTGGGTTGCTCCAGGGGCTCCTCGACCTGAAGAAGCGCG
This sequence comes from Candidatus Poribacteria bacterium, assembly GCA_016866785.1. Lineage (NCBI taxonomy): Bacteria > Candidatus Poribacteria > Candidatus Poribacteria bacterium. The sequence continues at coordinate 12,266 of VGLH01000036.1, read as the reverse complement.
GCAAAGTGCGGTTCGTCGGCGTCACGTCGGAGGAGCCGTGGACGCTCCGGCAGTTCGTCCGAGACGGCCGGTTCGACGTGATCCAGGTCCGCTACAACCTCATCTACCAGTCGGCAGCACACCACCTGCTCGACGAGGCACGCGACGCAAACGTCGGCGTTCTGACGATGCGCTCGCTCACGTCGGGCATCTTCCAACGTCTTGTGCGGAACCTGTCCCCGGAGTGGCAGGAAGCGTGCGATGTCTCGGAAGTCGCTCTCCGGTTCCTGCTGTCCGACTCGCGCGTTCACGCGCCGAACATCGGCATGCGCTGGGAGCACGAAGTGGAGCGCAACGTCCGCATCGTCGCCGAGTTCGAGCCGTCGTTCGATATCGCCGATTTCCCACGCGGAACGCGCGCCGTCTACGACGCCGAGGACGCTGATGCCGCCGGAGAAGGAGCCGCTCGATGAGCCGTACGATCGCGATTCAGATCGGAGCCGTGTCGTTTCAGGACGAAGGCATCGAGTCGACACTGGACATCCTCGAGGCGCGCGGAGCGGTCAACGCTCTGTTCCTCGCATCGCCGACGTGGACGCGCGGAACCGGCGGACGACAGGTACCAGGCCATCCGCTGCCCGACCACGGCGTCCAGGAATACGACCACGACTGGGTTGGCGGCAACTACGCGACGGTTCACGAGCAATACTATCGGACGACAGCCTTGGGAGCCGCCGGGCGCGCCGCCGAACATGGCGACTGGGACCTCTTCGAGGCGGTCATTCCAGCGGCGCGCAAACGCGGGATGAAGAGCTACGCGTGGATGGAGGAAAGCTACTACGCCCACGTCCGCAACATGCCGAGCTTCGTCCAGGTCGCGGAGATCGATGCGCAGGGCAGACGAACCGGCAACTCCTGCATGAACCATCCCGACTACCGCGCTTGGTGGTTGTCCATCGTCGAGGACTACTGCCGTCACTACGAGCTTGACGGACTCGCGTTCTGCAGCGAGCGAACAGGTCCGCTGGCGACGGTCCTCAGCGGCGGAGGAGGCGGAGGCGGATGTTTCTGTGACCACTGCCGACAGCTGGCGCGAGAGCGCGGCGTCGATGTCGAGCGAGCGCGTCGTGGCGTTCGGGCTCTCTCAGAGCTCTTCCGTCGGGATGGCATCCCATCCGACGGAGCGTTCGTCGCCGCATGGCGAGTGCTTCTCGACCATCCCGACGTGCTGGGTTGGGAGCGCCACTGGGCGGAGAGCCAGCGTTCGCTCTACCGCGAGATCTACGGCGGCGCGAAGGCGATCAAGCACGGAGTCCAGGTCGGATGGCACATCCATCACGCGAACTCCTTCAACCCGTTCTATCGCGCGACGCAGGACTATGGGGACCTCGCGGGCTACTCCGACTTCATCAAGGTCGTGATGTACCACAACTGCGCGGGACCCAGGTTCCAGGGCTACGTGAACGGCATCTCGAAGGCGCTGCTCGCGGACAGCGGCGCGGAGTCGAACTACGCCTGGCTATGCGCTGTGTTGGGCTATGACGACACGCAGCCGCCGTTCGGCGACATAGCTCAGGTCAGGTTCAACGCCGAGTACGTCCGCCGCGAGACGCTTCGCGCGCTCGCAGGTGTCCGAGAGCGGTGCGACATCTGGCCCGGCATCGACATCGACATCCCGACTGGTCCCAACGACGCGCGATGCACGCCGGACGGCACAGGAGCCGCCGTCCGCGCTGCGCTCGAAGCCGGAGCCCAGGGCGTCGTCCTGTCGCGCAAGTACTCCGAGATGTACCTGACGAACCTGGATGGCGCAGGAGCCGCCGTCCGAAGCGCCTAGTGCGCAACCCGCTGCCTCGAAGCGCGCGCTCCGTTCGGATGGCGCTCCCCGGACGAATGGACTACGAGTGCGTTCCGAATCACGGAATGAACGTGGCGACGTAATCCTGACCCGATCCGCGGATCTTGCGCACTTCGCACGTCGAGTATCCGGCGGATGCGCCAAGCGCCGCGATGCGGTTCCGACGATAGAAATAGACCGGACAATCTTTGAGCCAATACCGTGCCTGACGGATCGGCGTGCGGTAGAGCGAGATGCTCGGGAAACTCGCGATCACCGAATGCCGCGCCAACGAGCGCATCTTGATCAGAACGGGAACCGGATCAGCCACGTAGTCGAACAACCCCATCGCCACGATGACGTCGAACCGTTCGCTGGTCTCGAACTGCGAGAAGTCGCAGCAGATGAGGTCGATGCGAACCGAATCCGGGGCGGTCGCGGTGTGCGCTTCGGCGAGCTCAAGCATCCTCGCGCTGCAGTCCACGCCAACGAGTCGCCTGACGTTGGCGTCCGCCATCGCGCGAAGGTAGCGCCCGGAGCCGCAGCCGACGTCGAGTGCGGACTCCGCGCCTGTGCGGTGGATATGCTCGAGTGTCCACAGGTAGCGGATGTACATGTCGCGCCGAAACACCCGATTGATGAGCCGCATGATCGGATTCGACTTCCCGTCGGCGTAGAGGGAGTCGAAGAGCTCTGCGGAGCGGGAGAAGTAGTCGTGAACGCGGCCAGAGTCATCGCCGCCGTCGTTAGAGCGCATGGTGCAGGCGCAAGACCTCGGCTACTGGGGCGAACCGCGACGTTCGGACAAGAGACGCCAGCCGTTCGCCGCCTCGACCAGATCGATAGTAGTGACGCAATCGCCGAAGCCACGGAAGCTCGGCGACTTCGGGAACCACGGGACCCGCTTCGTAGGGATGAATGTAGAACATCACGGGTCGCCCTTCGGCATTGGCGTGCCGTATCAGGCGTCGCGTGAGTGCCATCGGATAGAACCGGAAGTAGCCTCCGCCGCCGAACGGAATCCGGCGGCCGAAAACCGTCGCTGTCGAGAGCGGGAACTCGACGAGCCCGTTGGCAAGACGGTGTACGCCCGCTTCCGCCCCCGCGATTCCGTACACATCGTGAATGCCGATGGGATAGACGCTTGAGTCATAGAGGAATCCCGCCTGCTGCAGGATATCGAATGCCCAGAGCGAATCACGCGTGATCGAGAAATCCGGCGCACGGAAGCCGATGATTGCCTGACCCGACACCTCCTCCAATCCCGCCTTGGCGCGCCGAACGGCTTCGTCAAGCGCCGACGGATCCATGCCGGTCAGTCGGCGGTGTTCGTCACCATGGCACGCTATCTCGTGTCCCGTATCGGCGACACTACGAACGACATCGGGCGCATCGCGGGCGATACGACCGAGGAAGAAGAAGGTCGCCCGGATGTTCGCGCCTTCCAGGAGCCGGAGAACGCTATCCGTGTTCTCGCGTATCTCGTCGTCCTCGTGCGGGCGGTGAGTGTGCCGACGCGCGACTTCTGCCGGAAAGCCTTCGAGATTGGCTTCGACGAAGCCCTCGACATCCACAGAGAACGCATTCACGACGGGCGCGACCACGTGGTCCACAGGCAGCGATCCTCACTCCGCCGTGGCAGCCGCGACCCGCACGCGCCGAGTTGACTGACCCAGCCCAATGAGGCTGACGCGGAAGACGGCGGCATTGTAGTTCCAGACCCCCAGGGAAGCAATTCGCCGCGAACGGGACGCGCTCTCTGCGGTCGTCCGTCGCTCGGAGACGGGCTCCCGGAATGGCGATCTCGACGGCGACGCCCATGGCGTGGTACTCTCGCGCAAATGCTCGGCGATCCGTGAGTAGGAGCCTAAGAATGAAGACCATCCGACTGGGTCAGATCGGCTGCGGAGGCATGGGAAGCGACTTGGCGCGGAACGCCAGCCAACTGGAACACGCGAAGGTCGTCGCTGTGAGCGACGTGTCCGAAGAACGCGCGAACGCACTCGGCAAGGAGCTCGATGCCGAGGTGTTCCTCGACTATGACGCGCTCCTCGCCCAGAGAGACGTGGATGCCGTCCTCATCGCGTCGCCGCCGTTCCTGCATCGGCCCATGGTCGAGTCGGCAGCGCGCGCGGGCAAGCATATCTTCTGCGAGAAGCCCATGGCTCCCTACGTCGCCGACTGCGACGCGATGATCGACGCGATCCAGACGGCGGGAGTGCGCTTCCAGATCGGGCACGTCTGCCGGTTCCACGCGACTCACTCGAAGGTGCGCGAGCTCGTCGCCAGCGGCGAGTACGGAACGCCGACGGCGATGCTCGTCCACCGGATCGGGGGTCCGTGGGGCAAGGGACACCCATCGTGGAGATGGGAGCGCGCGAAATGCGGCGGCATCCTCATGGAGGTGAACGCCCACGAGATCGACTTCATGCGCTTCGTCTGCGGCGACGTGAAGGCGGTCTCGGCAGTCGGCGGGAAGTTCGCAGACAGCGGGCTCGACTATCCGGACATCGCGCTCGTGTCGATGCAGTTCGCGTCGGGGGCGGTCGGGTTCCTGCACTCGAACCACGCGACGGCGATCGGCGGGTACGGCGGGCGCGTCGATCTGACGGGCGGGACGATCAGCTTCCCGCGCATCTGGGGCGGGAAGGACGACGCCATCGAGATCAAGCCGTTCGAGGGCGAGAGCCACCGCATCCCGATGGCGGAGCTGAAGGTCGAGACGCCGGTTCGAGCAGAGATCCGGGCATTCGTCGACGCGATCCTAGCGGGCCGCGAGACGCCCATCACGATGTGGGATGGCAGGGCAGCGGTCGAGGTCGCCGAGGCGGCGTATATGTCTATCGAGCAGGGCGGCGAGCTCGTGAATCTGCCGATGTAGGAGCCGTTTACTGATCGGGCACGCGCATATCGAGTGCTTCCGGCATCGGGTACACTTCCCCGCCCGTCGCCGCGACGGCGCGGATGAGCGCGTCCAGTCCCGTGTTATCCACCGCTTGACGCGGCACGGGCCCATCGGCGTAGCCGCGCGGGATCGGACAGACCGCGTAGACTCGGTAGCCGGTCGAGCGAATCGCTTCGACGAACGCGTCCGGCGACACGCCCTCGCCCGACGACGGCTCATCCGTCACGACGACCGCGATCCGCGATGCGATCCGCCGCGCGCGCACCTGGGAGATGCCCTTGGCGACGCTGTCCAGCAGGAGTTCGTCGCCTCCCGCTGGGTAGGCAAGCTGTTGCTGAATCTGCGGCACATCCGTCAGCATCGCCGAGACCGCGACGCCACCGACGCCGCTGCCCGTCAGTCCCGCCGATTCGGCGAACCGCACGACCGTCACCGTGAAGTCCACGTTCGAGATCTGCATCAGCGATGCCATTGCGCTGACGCCCATCGACACGGCGCGCATACGTCCCTGCATGCTCTTGCTGTAGTCGACGAACAGGGCGATATCCGCAACGCCGCCGGAGTTCTCCCCCTCGGGGCGCACGGCTCGCACGATGCTCGCCCCGATCGTGCGAAACGTCGATGCCAGCGCGTCGCTCCGCATCGCGACCGTATCGACGGGGATTTCGAGCTCGCCGGTGCGCGCCTGACCTCCCGGAATCTCCTCGAACACGCCGCCGGTCTGGGCGGCAAGCTGGCGCTGGAAGAGCTCCTTGTAGCCCAGCACTTGCACGCGCACGTCTTGCTGCTTCGCCTGCGAGAGGATGCGCTGCCGAATCTCCACGGTGGCATTCGGGCCCGTCCAGCGCGTTGTGGCGGGCTCGTCAGTGACCAGGATGAGGTGAACGGCGGCATCGCCCCGGAACTGGGTCAGGTTGAGCGTCTGCGCGAGGGCGTCGAGTGCGCGCTCGTTCCCGGTGACGCCGAGAGCGTTGAGCCGCCGTCGCAAGAGCTCGCCGTCGCGGGTCATGCCGCTCATCTGGACGTGCGCACCCGACTGCGTCTCCTTGAACTCGACGACTCCGAGCTGGTAGTCGATGCTGTTGCGCTCCAGAGCATCCGTCATCTCGAACAGCGAATCCGCGACCTGGCGGATGTTGTTCTCCATGCTGCCGCTGGTGTCGATGACGAACACGGCGTCGGCTTTGCCGCTCGGGCTCCCCTCGGCGATGCTCTCCCCGATACGTCGAAGCGGGTTCGCGAAGGGCGATGACGAACCGGTCGGCGATCCCCGATTTGTGACGCGCGTCGAGTTCCCAGGTACCAACGAGGTCGCCGAAACGCCCGTCGAGTTGACGATGTTCCGCCCGAAACCGCTCCCGCTGGGTCGCTGCACGCCGGTCAGGAGCCCGCGTCCCGGCGTAGGTCGATTCGGGGAGCCCTGCAGGACGGAGATGCCGGAGACGTCGCTGGGCAGTCGCGCTGTCGTCGTGACGGTCGCGAGGTTGGCGCTGATCGTCGGCATGTTCGGGTTCGCCGTGACTAGGATCTCTCGCGGGCCCTGGATGATCGCCTGGGGCACGCGCGTCGTCATCTGCTGCCACTCAGGGGTGGGCTGTGTCGCCTCCGTCATCCGCTCGAAGCGCGGCAGAACTCGACGCCGTTGGGTACGTGGCGCCTCAGGCAACGACACGAACTCGACGCCTATTGCCTCGGTGGGAGCCTGGGGAGGCACGGCGATGCTGAGATAGACGGACAGTCCGAGCGCGACGAGCAGATGAACTGCCAGCGAAATCAGAGCGGGCCCGCGACTGCGACGTCGGCGCGCCATCGGAGCGACCTCCAAGCCGGGTGGACACTTGACCCTTCGCCCCGTACGATAGCCCGCATCGCAAGCACATGCACGCGATCGCTATCCTGCGGCGGCGCGTTCCTCGTCGCGTGTCTCGTACGTCTCGATGACGCCAGCGCCGACCGCATCGCCCCAGACGTTCACCGTCGTGCGGAACCGATCCAGCAGCCAATCGACGGCGAGAATGAGCGCGATCCCTTCGATGGGCAGCCCCACGGCTCGAAGCACGATGACCATCGTCACGAGACCGGCTTCAGGGATGCCAGCCGCGCCGATCGCCGCCAATGTCGCCGTCAGAAAGACGACAACCTGCTGAATGGGACCCAGCGTGATGCCATAGACCTGAGCGATGAACATGGCGGCGACGGCTTCGTAGAGCGCCGTCCCATCCATGTTGATCGTCGCTCCCAGCGGCAGAACGAAGCTCGCCGTGCGGTTCGAGATGCCGTTGTCCTCCTCGACGCCCTGCATGGTCAGTGGCAATGTCGCCGAGCTGGAGGCTGTCGAGAACGCGTTCAGCAACGCCGTGCCCACGCCTCTGGCGAACTGCCATGGACGTCGCTTGCCGAAGATCCACAAGATGAGCGGCAGCGTCACGGCTCCATGGATCACGAGACCCACGATGACGGTCCCCGAGTACTTACCCAGAGCCGCCAGCTCCGGTAGGAACCCCTCGAAGCCGCCGGCCCTGCCGATCCGCGCCGCCACGAGCCCAAAGATGCCAACCGGAGCGACGACCATCAGCCATCCGACCAGGCGCATGACCGCGTCGTTCAGAACGGAGAACACATCGATCACCAGGCGACCGCGTTCCCCCAAGACGGAGAGCACAGCCCCGATCAACAAAGAGAAGACGATCAGCGGAAGCACGTCCGCGTGTGCCATCGCGGAGAAGACGTTGCGCGGAATCATGCTGACTACGACTTCGCGGATTGTGTTCCCGACGCCGCGTTCTTCCTTGCCTCGTACCTGCTCGGCGATGGGCAGCGCGATGCGATAGCCGACGCCGCTCGGGGCGATCTCAGGTTCCGCCGACACGAGCTTCCCATCGATACGGCGGAACGGCAGCCTCGTGCCATCGTCGGCGCGGACATAGGTGACGCCCTGGGCGTCGAGGGACTCCCAGAATCGAACCGTGACGCTGTCCGAAGCGACCTCCTGGATCGTACCCTGCACGTTCTGATCCGTCAGGACCAATACGTACTTGCCGACGTAACCCTCGTAGGAGACCCGCTCCCATGAACCGGGCGGGACGCGCACCGTCCTGCCGGAGTCGCCCTCAACGGCGTAAGGAGAGCTGCTGTGCTCCTCGCCGGGCTTGATGCCTTTACCTGGCTGGATAACGTTGACAAGGATGAGCCCCAGCGCCACGGACATCGCCGTAGTCACCATGAAGTAGACGATCGTTCGCCAGCCGATGGAGCCGAGGTTCCGGACATCGCCCAGCCCCGTGATGCCGACGATCATCGAGAGCATCACCAAGGGGACGACGATCATCATCAACGCGTTCAGGAAGACCTCGCCGAGAATCGCCGTGCGGACTGCCACGTCCGGCATCCAGCCGCCGATAGCCGCCCCGACGATGATCGCGACGACGATGCCGATCAGAGTACGGGTGTGTCCGGACGTGCTCTGCGGCTTGGGTGTTGACTGATTCACGAGGTCACCTCGTCTCGGTTGCGTGGCTAGCGCGACGCCGCCGTGATGACGACGGGTTCGCCGGGTTCACCCACCCATGTCCGTATTTCGGGGTACTTCACTGCCAGGTAGTCGACAAAATCCCGCGGGTTCGCGGAGTTGCTCTCGAACATCTCGTAGTGCGTCGGGATCGCGTACCGCGGGGTCGTGTCACCCGCGAGATCGACGGCTTCCTGGAACGTCAGGTTGCCGAGGCAGTTGGATCGGAGCCGCCGGGCGTCTCTTCCGTTGATCGGCAGGAACTGCACGTCGAAGCGCCATGCCGAGAGCGTCGTCACCATGCCTTCGTAGAGGATCGTGTCACCGGCGTGGTAGACCGTCGCACCGTTGGCTTGGATCACGTAGCCCAGGTACGGGTGACCCAGGTCCGGATCGACATCGAACTTCTCGTGCTTGGCTTTGATGGCAGTGACGTGAATATCGGGTGTCTGGAGGGCGTCGCCAGCGTCGAGGCTGACGAGACGCTTCGGATCGACGTGGAGCGACAGCATGCGTTGGCGAGCCGTCCGAGGCGCAACGAAGGTCGCCTCCGGCGACGCAGTCGCGATGCCGGGTATGGCTCCAGGATCGATGTGATCGCCGTGGTCGTGCGTGCAGAGCACATATCCGGCGTTCGTCACTTCCTCCGGCAGCAGCAGCGGCGAGGTGCGCCGTGCGCGGCTCGGAGACAGGTATGGGTCGATGTAGACGACAGTCCTCCCCAACTTCACGATGAAGCTGTGCTGACCCATCCACCAGAAGACGACCGCGCCGGGCGGGCAGGTCGTCCCATCGACACTTGCCAAGAGCTCTCCGTGTGTCAACATCGCTGCCGACCCTCAGTTGAACCTACTCAGCATGCGCCTCAGTGACAGTAGCGCAGGCATGTAGTCGGGCGACAGGCTAAGCGCCTGCATGTAGGCTTGCTTGGCGCGCGCCCAGTCCATCCGACGCTGATAGAACCTGCCGAGGTTCATGCAGGGGTAGTGACGCGCCTCGTACCGTTCGGACTCGATGGCGCGTTCCAGCCACGGAACCGCCTCGTCCCACTTGCCAAGTTGGATCAGATACGCTCCGATGTCGTTGTAGGGATTGCCGAACGACGGATCGAGAACGATGGCTCGCTCACATTCTCGGATCGCCCCGGTCAGGTTCCCCTGCAGACTGAGCGCCCATCCGAGGTAGGTGCGCGCTTCGGCAGTAGGATAGATGCGTACCGACCGCTCGTAGAGTTGTACCGCGCCTTCCAGGTCGCTCTCGCTCTGCCTGCGGTACGCCTCTCCCGCGACGACCTCCGCCAGATGACGTAAAGAACGACGTCCGCGAGCGATGAACCCCACAGACGCCCAGCGTCGCACTCGCCTTCGACCACACACTCGAACCCCGGCCCTCTCGGCTCCCATCGCCCAAGGCTACCATCCCCAAGATGGGCGCTCAAGGCACTCGCCGCCGCATCAGAACGCGAAGTCCACGGATTTGAGCCGCGAGACGACTTCGCGGATCACCGACGCCTCGTCCGGCAAGCCGCAGTCGGGCACCGGCTTCAGTGTCACCGCCCAGCGCAGCCACGTCGCCTCGTTGACGGTGTAGTGCATCAGCGAGACGCGCAGGTCCTTGCGGAACCACTGACCACACTCGACCGCGCTTGCGAACGTCCGGCCGTTCGCCGACTTGGGTGCGGGAGTGAACTGGCACAGCCCGGCATCCGGCATGACGGTCCGGAACCCCGCCTCAGCCAAACCCTCGTTGAGGAGCCGATGCAGGCGTTCGTACTTGGCGCGAGTCTCCTCCGCCCACTCCGGATGCGCCAGGCAGGTCAGCCCCGCCGCGATACTGGGTCCGAACATCCCGGAGTCCTTGACGTCCATCACCTTGCGAACCGCCCTGATCGCCGTCGGATGCGCGACGACCCAGCCGAACCGCAGCCCCGTCGCGTTCCATCCCTTGCTGACGCTCTGCAGGACGAGGCAGCACTCCTCCCATCCGGGGATCGTCAGTACGCTCGCCATCTCTTCGTTGTAGCGTAGGTCCACGTAGGCTTCGTCCACGACGACCAGGACGCCGTTCGCTCGTGCCCAGTCGAGAAGCTCCGCCCACTCGTCGCACGTGCAGCCGCTGCCGGTGGGGTTGTGCGGCAGGTTCGCGTAAAGGACGGTCTTGCCCGACTTCGGCAGCACGAAGTCGGTCGCGATGCGCCACCGCGCGCCGTCGAACGCCATCGGGACGTCGAGTACCTCCGCCTCGTGGCGATTGATCGCGCTCTTGATGACCGGATAGCCAGGCGTCGGGAACACGAGCGTCGTGTCCGAATCGAACAGCAGCGCAGGCACGTACTCGGCGAGCGAGCGCTTGATGGAGCCGGGGGAGTACTGCACCCAGTCCGACGAGAGGTTCCGCACTCCATAGCGCCGTGACAGGTAGGCAGCGATGGCGTCGTGTGTGTTCGGAAAAGAACCGCCCGCGCGGACGCCCGAGTTGTCGGTGTACCGCGTCGCGTCCGCCGATTCCTCGTAGAACCGACGGCCGCCGTCCATCGCTTCGGGTCTCATCTTCCACGTCGGGTCGGCGATGGAAAGCGTGAGCAGGGCGGAGGAAGGATCGTTCGCGCGGTTCCCCTTCGACAGCTCCCGCTCCTCGGCGAGGACGTCGCTGAACGCATAACCCCCGCCGGGCGCGTCGAATGCCTGCCCGCCGACTCGTTCCGCGATACGCCCGCGCCAGCGCGCGTCGAGGTCTGCCATATCGTCCCTTTCGTGATCCCTCATGAAGCGAGCCCATCCGCGCTGCGATGCGCGGACGGGCCCACCCGTTGTCGAGGTATCTACCGCTGCGTGGGCTTTGCCGGCATGCTCGTTCGACCCGATTCGTAGATGGCGTCCATCAGTTCGCTCTGGATGATGCCATTCATCGGGCTCGTTCGAGGTTCCGCCTTGCCTTGGATCGCGTCGATGAAGTTGTAGTCCGAGCGTCCTGCGTTCATCTCCGGCGTGATGGGCGGCTCCTCGACTCGCTTGCCGCCCTCGTAGACGCGAATCCACCCGCCGCCCCAGCCGTCGATGTCGATTCTGCCGCCGTCGAAGATGAACGTCATGAACGTCCCGTCGGGAGCCGGGCAGTTCCCGCTGACGACGATGCTCGCCATGACGCCGTTCTCGAACCGGACGTTGATCGACGAGTTGATGTCGACGGGCGTCTCGCAGTTGTCGAGGAACGCGTGGACCTGCTCGACGCGCGATTCCACCGACCAGCAGAGGCTGTTCAGGAGATGGGCGCCGCTGTCGTACGCCTGTCCGCCGCCGGACAGCTCGGGAACCTGACGCCAGGCTCCCTTCGTCGCGTTCTTCCAGTTCTGGTTGATGTAGCCCATCACCAGCTCGAGCTTGCCCAAGCCCTTGGAGCGGATCTGCTCGCGCAGGTAGTAGAAGTTGCCCGAACAAGGCGTGTTGTAGCCGATCACGAGCACCTTGCCCGTCCGCTTCACCTTGTCCGCCAGGATGTAGGCGTGGTCGGACGACGTGACCATGGGCTTCTCCATGAACACGTGGCATCCGGCGTCGAGCGACTTCATCCCGTGCTCGAAGTGGAGCGTGTGAGGCGTCGAGATGAGGACAGCATCCGGTTTGACAGCACGCAGCATCTCGTCCAGGTCCGTGTGGACCGACGGAGCCGGGCTGACGTCTGCCAGGTGGTTCGCGATGTATCGGTTGACGATGTCGGCGTTCACGTCGACGCCTGCGACGACCTGGACGTCCGGGTGAGCCTTCATCCCACGCGCATGTCCGCCGGAGTTGCCGCCGCATCCGATCATCGCCAGACGAATCTTAGCCATTCCTGATGACTCCTTAGCTCGAGTGAGAGCTCGTGCGACCCAGCTCCCATGATACAGGCGATGCGCCTCGACCGCACGCGTCGATGGTGCGTTGCGCTTGATCGGTTTCGGCATCACTCTATGGGCGAAGCAACGACAGGCTCGACGACCGGATGGAGGGCAACGACATGCGTTACCGCGTACTCGCTTGGACACTGCGGTGTGTCGT
>VGLH01000035.1 GCA_016866785.1 Candidatus Poribacteria bacterium | reverse complement strand
CCTGCCCTTCGCGCCGCCGGGGTTTTCGGCGCTGATCGACCGCGTACGGGCGTTCGAGAGACGCCACAGGTTCCCCGGATGCATGCCGAGCCCGTTGAATGGCGTCATTCGCTTCCTTTCGAAGGCGTCACGAGAGTCGATGTCGAGCCCCATCTGCCCTCGAACACGAAGTGAGTCAAGGAATTTCGGACGCGCGCAGCGAGCTCCCGATCCCGGAAATCCTCAGGCAGAGAGGACGGCTCGTCGAGGTAGCCTACAGCCACGGCGACCATCGGGTCGCAGTCTTCGGGGACAGCGTAGAGATCGCGAACTCGGTCGCGGTCGAAGCCGCCCATTTGGTGCACGTAGAGACCGCTCGCCGTCGCCTGGAGCGTCAAGCCCGCGACCGCTCCGCCCGTGTCGTAGTGGGCGTGGCGGTTCGAGTGACCGTCTCGCGCCCGATGAAGCCGTGCGACGGCGACCATCAGGACAGGAGCCTTGGGGGCCCAACGGCGATTCCCCTCGGACAGACACGACGCGATACGCTCATGCTCGTCGTCTCTACCGCGTATGCCGATCAGGAACGCCCAAGGCTGCTCGTTGAGCGATGAGGGAGCCCAACGCGCGGCTTCGAGAAGGCTGCGCACGACTTCGTCCGGGATGGGCCGCTCGGTAAACGCCCTCGGACTCCATCGCTCGGCGATCAAGTCATGGATCGGGTGGTCGGAGGCGGCGGTCTTGCTCATGCGGCAGCGTCCTCTCCGCGGGCTCGGTGTTCGACCGTCGATAGGCGTATTGTACCCGAGCTCCAGTGGACACGGAAGCGCTCGGGCAGTCGGACGCGCGCCACCGCGGAGCCGGTTATCACGGAGCCCGCAGGCTGGCAGATGCAGTTTGCCTTGACGCTGTCCGACGTGTCGCCTAAGATATGGCACGCTGCGTTGCCCAAACCCTGGCGCAGTGTGGCGATCCGTTCGAGAGTCGCTCGAGGTGCATGGGTGGCGTTGGTCCGCATCCGCCGACCGCAATGCCTGCCCATTTCCGTTGTATAGACCACGCATCGCCTATGCCGCCATTCGTGGCGCCTGCATCCCGCTAAGGAGGTCGTGATGCGCCGACTCCGACCTGTTGTGCTCCTGTCATGCCTGGCGATCGCCGCTGCCGCCCTCACGGCGTCCGCCCAAGACCCCTCGTTGGTCATGTATCTGAACTTCGAAGACGGCGGCAAGACCGCCAAGGACCTCAGTCCTGCTGGCAAGAACAGCGCCACGCTCATGGGCAAGGCGAAGTTCGGCGAGGGCAAGTACGGCTCTGGGCTCGCCCTCGGTCTGAACGCCCACGCCGAAGTGCCGCACCACGACTCGCTGAACCTGCAAGCCATGTCGCTCATGACGTGGGTCCGAATCACCGAACTCACGGGCGACAACCAGAGCGGCATCGAGAAGGGCCCCGCATGGGCGCAGGGCGAGTACAACCTGCTGCCCGTCTACGGCGGCAACGTCCTGCTCCAGATCTTCGACCTGCCGGACAACTGCAACGACGAGCTCCAGGCTGGCACGGTGACCGACACCAAGTGGCACCACATCACCGGCACGTTCGATCTGAAGCGCATCACGGTCTACGTGGACGGCAGCGAAGTCGGTGGCGGGCCCTGCGAAGGCAAGCTCCAGACGAACAACGGGCCCCTCTACATCGGCGCGCGCGGCGGAAGCGGGCGGTGGACCGTCGGGTTCTACGATGATATGAAGATCTACAACCGCGCGCTGACGAAGGCGGAGATTCGTACGGCGATGGAGGAGATTCCTGTCAATCTCGCCGTCGATCCGCGCCATCGCGCGACGGTCATGTGGGCGGCGCTCAAGGACCGCTAGATCGGCGACCCGAGCGCCCGTAGGAACCAGCCCCTGTACGGGGCACCAACCAGGAGGCGAAGCGAATGGCACGAAACGCGCGCTGGCTCCTTGCAGGAGCGGTAGGCGTGGCGATGTCTTATGGCGTCTCGGCATATGCGGCGGCGGACCCATCGCTCATCATGCTGCTCTCCTTTGAGGGCAGCGGAGAGAAGGCTGTCGACTCGAGCGGCAAGGGCAACGACGCCATGCTCAAGGGCAAGGCGGTCCGAGGCGCTGGCAAGTACGGGCAGGGCATCGACCTGGTCGCCAATGCCCACCTCGAGGTGGCGCACAACGCCTCGCTGAACCTGCAGTCGATGACCCTGATGACCTGGTGCAAGATCGCCGCCGATACAGGCGACCACCAGAGCGCTATCGAGAAGGGCCCGTCGTGGCAGGCTGGCGAGTACAACCTGCTGCCCGACTACGGCAACAAGGTCATGCTCCAGATCTTCGGCTTGCCGGAGAACTGCGATGACGAAGGTGAAGCTGGTGGGGTCCTGGATGGGACGTGGCACCACATCGCGGCGAGCTTCGACGGCAAGGTCATCAAGATCTACGTCGATGGCAAGGTCGTGGGTCAGCGCGACTGTGTCGGGACGCTTGGGACGAACACGGGTCCCCTCTTCATCGGAGCGCGCGGCGGCACGGTTCGCTGGACCGTCGGCAGCTACGACGAGATGGCGATGTACAATCGCGCTTTGACAGACGCCGAAGTCGCCAAGGCGATGACGGGCATCACGACCGCCGTCGAGCCGCGCGACCGCGCGACCCTCATGTGGGGAACCATCAAGAGCGACGTCCTGCGCTAAGGCTTCGTTCACCCCAAGCGATCACGACGCGGAGAGCTCCAAAACCTTCGCGTCGTGGTCGCTTTGCTTTGGCATCGCCAGCAGCAGCACGACCGCCGCGACTGGGATCAGCGCCAAGCCCGTGAGCGTCGGCGTCAAGCCAATCGAGTTGGCGATGGCTCCCACCGGAAGCGCCAGCAGACCGGCGGTTCCCCAAGCGGTTCCCATCATCAGGCTCGTCGCCACGTTCGCGCGTTCGGGCATCGCCTCCTGACCCAGGACGATGTAGATCGGCGTCGAGAACTGGAACAGGAAATTGCCCAGGAACAGCAGACCGAAGAAGGCGAGCCCTTGCGTGTGGAGCACGCCGATCCACGCGGGCGATGGCAGCAACAGCGACGCCAGAAGGAGCGGCGTTCGCGGCAGACGGTCAGACAGCAGCCCGCCCAACAGCATCCCCACCGACCCGAAGAAGATGAATCCCGACATCGCGCCTGCCCTCGCGATGTCGCCGAATCCGCGGTCCTTCAGGTAGAGCGACAGGAAGTTCAGGAAGCCGGTGAACGCGAGCGTACGCAGGACGACGAGCGCAAAGAGCACGCCGAGCGCCCGGTACGGGATCGGTCCTGTCGGACGCTCTGCGCGGCGCGTCTCGCCGTTCCCGTTGACAACGCCTGAGAGCGTGGGGATCAGGAGCAGGGCGAGCGCGATCCCGGGAATCATCGCCGGGGCGAACGCACGCGGACCGAACGCCGACAACGCGACGATCAGAAGAAACGGACCGACCGACTGCCCGATGTTCCCGCCGGTGACGAACACCGAGACGCCCAGCCCCTGAGCCTTGGAGACCAGCCGCGCCGCCACCGTCGCCTGGGGATGGAACGCCGCGACGCCCATCCCACCGATCAACACCAGGGCGAACGCCAGGGGCAGGTTAGGAGCCAGCCCGACCAGCGACATGCCGAACGCGGCGACCGCAAGCCCGCCCCACAGGAACGCCGCGTTCCGAGCGCGGTCGGCGAGTAAGGCGAACCCCAACTGCCCCAATGACGTGGACGCCGCGGACATCGCCGCGAACACGCCCGCGTAGAGCTCCCGCTGTCCCG
Organism: Candidatus Poribacteria bacterium; assembly: GCA_016866785.1. Classification (NCBI taxonomy): domain Bacteria; phylum Candidatus Poribacteria; species Candidatus Poribacteria bacterium. The sequence goes on along the minus strand of VGLH01000035.1, from coordinate 29,742 downwards.
GCGGAGACAAGCCAGGACGCCCAGCGGTTCCTTCGAGCAGGATGGGCAGCAGGAATGGAACCATGAGGGCGTAGGCATCGACTGTCCCGTGCGCGACGGTCAGCCACAGCAACTGTACGCGAGCCGACACACCCCGCCCCATACCTCACCCTCCCGCGCGCCCGGGTTATCCGGTATCACGCGACGTTGTTCGCGTAGATGCGATCCACCAGTTCCATCGTCTTAACGGCGTCGCCGAAGTGGCTGGTCGGCAGACGGTCTTCACGGATACAGTCGATGAAGTGCCGGCTCTCATCCAAGAACCCGTAGTATCGATGCTGCGACGCGCTGCCTGCTGCATCCTGCGTCGTCCGCACCTGGGCGGGCCCGTTCTGGACGAACAGGCGCGCCTCGCGGTCGCCGTCCACGTACGCGGAAGCCCCCGGCGCATGGAGCTCGAAGGCGTGCATCCGGGCGCCGGTCATCCAATTGGTGAGCAGCACACCGGTAGCCCCGCTCTCGAACTCGACGAGCGCGTTGAACGCGTTGTCGAAATCCGCGTGGTAGCGGCGCACGAGCGACGTGACTTTCGTCACGTCCCCGCCCATCCATCGGAGCGTATCGACCGCGTGGACGGCGTCGCAGGTAAGAATGTCAATCGCGCCGTCGTAGTATCTCCCGCCGGTATGATACTTGTAGAACGTTGCGACACACTGGACGATCTCGCCGCTCGCTGTCACCTCGTCCTTCGCCCACTTGAGCAGCGGTATGTGCCGGCGGTTGAACCCGCACATCGTCTTGACGCCCTTCTGCTCCGCCAGACGGGCGAAGGCGGTCGTCTGATAGGTCGTCACGCCCGGCGGCTTCTCGATGAAGACGTGCTTTCCGGCGTTCAGCGCGTGAATCGTGATGTCGAACAGGTGGTACGGCGGCATCAAGATATAGACAGCATCGGGCTCCGTTTCGGCGATCATCTGCCGGTAGTCGGTGAACCGTCCTGCGACGCCGTACTTATCCGCCGTCGCGTTCAGACGCGCCGGGTTGAGTTCCGCGATGGCGACGATCTCGACGTCCTCCATCTCGGACAACGATGGGTAGTGGACGGCGTTCGCGAGACTTCCGCCACCGACCACGGCGGCGCGTACTCGATCCATGGATCATGCCCCTTCGGTTCGGGGATTGACGGGAATGACTTCCCCCGCCGGATGGTATCGATAGGCTTCGTACAGCCGAGTGATCGCAAGTGCGTCCGCCAGGTTCGCCTTCTCAGGCGGGCGGTTGTGCCGCGCCGACTCGACGAACGCGGTGATCTCCGGCGCGTAGCCCATCAAGAACAGCCCCTTGTTGTAGAGCTGCCCCAGCGAGAACTCGGGCTCCCATACGAGCGGAGCGCTCGCCTCGTCGCCGATGAAGTCCGGTGATCTCCCGTAGCCACCGGGTCCCCTGCCGCCCCGACGGTAGTACGTGAGCCGGACGCCGTTCTCGACGACGGCGTTCGCTCCTTCGCCGATGATCTCCGTCCGCTCGAGTGGGCTCGTGCCCGACTGACCTGCCGTCAGGTGCAAGTTCCCAACGATCCCATCGCCGAACGTCAGCGTCGCGACGGTTGCGCCGTTCCGCGCTCGCTCGTAGTAGAGCGTGCGCGCCGGCCCGGCGAGCAACTGGAGTACCGATCCGGGGTGGTGGATATGATCCAGGAACCCGACCATCGCCTTCGAGTCGGTACGTCGATCCATGTCGGGCAGACCCTGGGGATACCGGGCGGCGATGGACGTGATGGCTCCAAAGGATTCGCTCCGGGATATCTCGCGCAGCTTGGAGTTCGCCGGCGTGAACATCTTCTTGTAGCCGACCTGCACGAACTTCCCCGTCTCTTGGGACACTCGGATCATCGCCTCGATGTCGGCAGACGTGCCGGCTGGCGGCTTCTCGATCCACACGTGAGCCCCAGCCTGCATCGCCGGGATCGCGATGGCGGGGAACCGAGGAAGCCCATCTGCGTCGTAGTTCGTCACGACGAACACGGCGTCGAGCTCTTCGTGGGCGAGCATGAGATCGACGTCGGTATAGGCGCGCGCCGCACCGAACTCGCGGGCATAGGCGTTCGCGCGGGCTTCATCCAGATCGCACACGGCGACGAGATCGACGGGAGCGTACCGAAGGCACGGGTAGACGTTGCGGAAGGAGTGCCCGCCGCACCCGACGAACCCAGCGCGGACCTTCTCTTCAGCCGGATGCTCGAAGCCGTAGCGCAGCATGGGAATCGCCGTCTAGGTCGGCCGACCGTGGGATGCAGCCACGCGACGCGGGTTCTACTTCGAGAACCACCGCTGGAACCATCTTCGGCGGGGAGTCTCGTCGCGCGTGTTCATCCGCGCGGTGGCGAGCGTGGCGAGCTGCTCTGTGTGCTGGCGGATGAACTCCTGCCACGCGGCGTTCTGAGACGAGGCGCTCTCGGCGACTTGGGTCGCGAGTTGGGAGACCTGACCTTGCAGCCGCTCGATGTGCGCTTCGAGCTCAGCGATCCGCTGGTCTTTGACGGCGAGTTGGGCGCGCAACAGGTCGATCGCCTCCCCCACGGGCTGAGTGGCGGCTTCGACCAGCTTGACGATGGCATCCGACTGCACCGGCAACCCACCGGTCGCTGGACGCTCCGCCTCTTGCTCGTCGAGCTCCATGACGTAGCCGAACGCCGCCTCGAGCTGCTCGCGCGTGATCGACCACGAAGTGCCGTCTTTCTCCGCCGAGAGCTTCCCGGCTCGGATGTAGTTGCGAATGGTCGCTTCCGAGACGTTCACCGCACGGGCGGCTTCGACGGCGGTGTACGTATCCTGCATGGGCTCCCACTTCCTCGTGTTGCCGGGCGACCGTCGAGTCTAGCGGCTCTCAGCCCTTCGCGCAACGGGCGGGCGGCGTCGCGGTCTCGTCCGACTCCACCGGCGCGGGTAGAGTTGACGGAAACTCCGCCAACGTGCTATGCTCTGCCCGATCCTCAGCTTCCCGTGAGGCCGAGGCATGCCGTTCGCGTCGTCTCGTAATGAGCCGGCAGCGCGGGCCTCGTGCGAATCCGTCGAACAGATGAGCGCGCCATTCGAGATGGGCTGTTTTGCACACTCGAATGGAAAGGGTTCACTGTCCGAGACGAGTTCCGACATCCTCTCCAGGAGTGTGGCATGATTCACGGTCGTCGGATCTTGATGACGGGCGGCGGGGGATTCATCGGCACCGTGTTCGCCGAAGCGCTTGCCGCCACGAACCAAGTGATCCTCTACGACATTGAGTTCCAGAACAACTCGTTCTCCTACTCATCCCTCGGAAGCAATCCCAACGTCCACTGTGTGCGAGGCGACCTTCTCGACACGGAGAAGCTCCGAAACGCCTGCGCCGATGTCGATATCGTCGTCCATCTCGCTGCCGTCGTCGGTGTTCAGCAAGTCCAGATGAACACGGTGGACACGCTGAGCGTCAACCTGCGCGGCACCCAGTCGGTGCTGGACGCTCTGCCGATGAAGCGAATCGAGCGCTTCGTCTACTTCTCGTCCAGCGAAGTGTATGGAACGCACGCCTACGCAGCGTCCGAAGGGGCTCCGACGCCTATCGGTTCGTGCGACGACCCGCGTTGGTGCTACGCCGTCAGCAAAGTAGCCAGCGAGCACGTCGTCGCAGCCTATCACCGGGAGTACGGACTCCCGACGGTCATCCTCAGACCGTTCAACATCTTCGGTCCCAAGCGCCTAGGCGACCACGCCATCTTGCGGTTCATCTACCAGGCGTTGAACAACGCCCCGCTCACGGTACACAACGATGGCTCCGCGATCCGCTCGTGGTGCTACATCAGCGACTTCGTCGACGGCGCGCTTCGGGCTCTGGAAAACGAGAACGCCATCGGGCGGTGCTTCAACGTCGGGAACGCCCTCAACACGGTCACGATGTACCAGCTCGCGTCCGACATCATCGAGCTCTGCGGATCGCGCTCCGGCGTCGCGTTCGTACCGTACAAGCAGTCCGACGTGCATCTGCGCGTGCCCGATATCAGCCATGCGCGCGACGTCCTCGGCTACGAGCCTCAGGTTCCTCTCATCGACGGACTTCGGACGACTCGCGACTGGTACCAGCGGCATGCTGCGCGAATCGCCCCCCTCTTCCTGACTCGCTGAGAAGCCGCTCCCAGAGAGGCGCCCTCGCTGTGCTGGGAGCCGTATCGCAGGTGATCCTCCCGCTCGTGCTCATGGCAGGAGTGGGCTTCCTCCTCCAGAGGACTGTCGGCATTGACGTTCGAGCGCTCTCCAAGCTCAACGTCAACGTCCTCGTTCCCTTCTTCCTCTTCGACAACTTTTACCGAACCGGGATCAGCCTCTCCGACGCCGGGACGACCGCGCTCTACACCTGGCTGGTGATGGCGGCGATGCTTGCGGCGGCATTGGCGTTCTCACGGCTGCGACGCATGTCGCGTCCCCTCGCCGTGGCGTTCGCCGTTTCGACCATCTTCTACAACAGCGGGAACTACGGGCTCTCGGTGATGGAGCTCGTCTTCTCCGGTGAAGCCCGCGAGACGGCGACCTCCATCCAAGCGGTCGTCTTGACGACTCAGAACGTCACGACGTTCACGCTGGGCGCGTTCGTCATTGCCTCCGGCAAGCGGTCCGTATCCGAGTCCGTACGCCACATCCTGCGCTATCCCATCTTGCCGGCGTTCATGCTCGCGCTGCTGCTGCGCTACGTCGGCGCGGAACTTCCCAGCTTCGTTGCCATCGCGTCGCATCGGATCGCCACGGCGCTGGTTCCCATGGGGCTCCTCACGTTGGGTGCGCAAATAGGGACGGTTCGTCGCGTGGATCAGCCCGCAGCCTTGGGAGCGAGCGCGGCGATTCGACTGGTGGGTGGTCCGCTGGCGGGGCTGGGCATCATTCACATGCTGGGAATCAGCGGGTTGGCGGCGCAGGTCTTGCTCATCGGCTCGGCTGTGCCGACGGCAGTGAACACAGCCCTGCTCAGCATCGAGTTCGAGTCCGAGTCGGACTTCGCCTCTCAGGCGGTTCTCTGTTCGACGCTGGCGAGCGTCGCCACCGCGACCTGCGTCATCGCCTTCGCTCTGTCACGCTGGTGACGACCAGGGCTGGCGGCATCAGGACCCGTTGGGCCCCACCGTCCATGTGTCCCCCTCCGCCAGCAGAGCAGCCAGGTCGCCCGGTCCTGATCGAGCCATCGCCTTGTCGATCTGCTCGAGCATCACATCCTCGTAGCACACGCGCTCGATATTGCGGACGATGCCCACCGGTCGGGGGAAACCAACGCGTTCTTGGAACGTCGCCAGGATGTCCGACAGCGTCCCGTAGCGGTCGTGCTCGTCGTGAATCAGCAGGTCCGCGACCGAATGCTGCCCATCCGTCAACGAAATCACCCGCGGCTGAAGCCCGTCCAGGCGGATGCCCTTGTCGCGCTCCTTGCCGAACACCATCGGCTCGCCGTGTTCCAGGTAGAGGACGTTGTCGTCCTTCGTCTCGCGGTCGGTCAGGGGGGCGAACGTGTCCTTGTTGAACACGATGCAGTCTTGATAGATCTCGACGAACGCCGTGCCTTGGTGCTCGTGGGCGCGCTTGAGCACCATCTGCAAGTGCTTCGTATCGCGGTCGAGCGACCGGGCGACCAAAGAGGCGTTCGCGCCCAACGCGACGCGCATCGGGTTGAACGGCGTCTCGATGGAGCCCATCGGCGACGAGTAGGTCACCTTCCCCTGCTCGGATGTCGGCGAGTACTGACCCTTTGTCAGCCCGTAGATCTGGTTGTTGAACAGCAGAACGCGGATGTCCAGGTTCCGCCGCAACAGGTGGACGAAGTGATTGCCGCCGATGCTCAACGCGTCGCCGTCGCCGGTGACGACCCACACATCCAGCTCAGGGCGCGCCAGCTTGAGACCCGTGGCGATCGCAGGCGCGCGACCGTGAATCGTGTGGAACCCAAACGTGTTCATGTAGTAGGGGAAGCGACTCGAGCAGCCGATCCCGGAGATGAACACGATGTTCTCTTTCGGCACTCCCAGTTCCGGCAGAACGCGCTGCACCTGAGCGAGAATCGAGTAGTCGCCGCAGCCCGGACACCAACGCACGTCCTGGTCGCTCTGGAAGTCGTCTCGAGTCAGCGCCGGACCGGCGCTCGCAACTGCGGATCGCATCGTCAGTTCCTCTGGTTGCCTTCGTGCCAAGCCCCGGACGCGCCCGACCTACAGGAGTTCCTCGATTGCCGATTGGATCTCCGAGGCGGTGAATGGCACGCCCTGGACCTTGTGCAAGCCAATCGCCGGGATCAGGTACTTCGCCCGCACGAAGGTGAGCAGTTGCCCCAGGTTGAGTTCGGGGATCAGAACGCGCTCGAATTTGGCAAGCGTGTCACCGAGGTCCTCCGGCAGCGGGTTCAGCCAGCGAAGATGCGCGCGAGACACCGACTGCCCAGCCTCGCGACACCGCTCGACCGCCGTGCGAATCGCTCCATAGGTGCTGCCCCACCCAAGCACCAGCAGCTTGCCGCCGTCCGGGTCGCCGTGAACTTCGAGGGGCGGCATCTCACGAGCCACCAACGCGACCTTCTTGGAGCGGTTGAGCGTCATCGTCTCGTGGTTATCCGGGGCATAGCTCACGTGTCCGTTGACGTCTGACTTCTCCAGCCCGCCGACACGATGCTCCAGCCCTGGGGAACCGGGAACCGCCCACGGTCGCGCGTACGTATCCGGGTCGCGTAGGTACGGAGCGAACCCCTCCGCTGCGGGACGTTCCGGCACATCGATTTTCGGCAGATCCGGCACCGATGGGATGCGCCACGGCTCCGATCCTTGCCCGATGTAGCCGTCGGACAAGAGAATGACCGGCGTCATGTACTTGATGGCGACGCGACACGCTTCGAACGCCGCGTCGAAGCAGTCGGAGGGACGTGAAGCGGCGATGACCGGAAGCGGCGCTTCGCCGTGTCTGCCCACAATCGCCTGGAACAGGTCCGATTGCTCCGTCTTGGTCGGCAGACCCGTGCTGGGCCCGCCTCGCTGCACGTTGCAGATGACCATGGGTAGCTCGACGCTCACCGCCAGGCTGATCGTCTCCTGCTTGAGCGCGATGCCGGGACCGCTGGTTCCCGTCACGGCGAGCGCCCCGCCGTAGGCAGCGCCCAAAGCAGCGCCCGCAGCGGCGATCTCGTCCTCCGCCTGGAACGTCCGTACGCCGAATCTCTTGTAACCCGACAGATCGTGAAGGATGGCACTCGCCGGGGTGATCGGATAGCCGGCGTAGAAGAGCTGGAGACCGGATCGCGTCGCCGCCGCGAGCAGTCCCAGAGCCAAGCCGGTGTTGCCGGTCAGGTTCCGGTAGAGCCCTGCCTGTAGCGGCGCGGGACGGACCTCGTAGGTCGTGGCGAACAGCTCGGTCGCCTCTGCGAACGCTGCGCCGCCTTTGAGGGCGGAAACGTTGGCGGCGACGTACTTCGGTCGCCTGCGCTTCGTGAAGTAGTCCTCGATCCACCGGATCGTGTGCTCCATCGGGCGATGGAAGAGCCAGAAGACGATCCCCAGCGCGAAGAAGTTCTTGCACCGCTCGATCTCGCGCGCCGTCAGGTCGGGGATATCCGCCAAGGCGTGGGCGGTCAACTCCGTGATGTTGACAGGGAACACCTGGTAAGACGCCAGGCTCCCGTCTTGCAGCGGATCCTCGGCATAGCCCGCGAGTCTCAGGTTCTTCGAGACGAACTGAGCCGTGTTCGCGATGATGATACCGTTCGGCTTGACGAACCCGAGGTTCACCTTGAGCGCAGCGGGATTCATCGCGACCAGCACGTCGAGACTATCGCCCGGGGTGTGGATATCGAAGCTGCTGAAGTGAACCTGGAAGCTGCTCACGCCGGCGAGTGTGCCGGCGGGCGCTCGGATCTCTGCCGGAAAGTCCGGCAGCGTGCTCAGATCGTTCCCGACCAGTGCAGACGTATTGGTGAACTGGTCGCCGGTGATCTGCATTCCGTCGCCGGAGTCCCCGGCGAAACGGATCGTGACCTCGTTGACGACCTCCAGCCGTTGGGTCATGGGTACGCCTCTTCGTTTTCTACCACGCTGCCTGCCAACGAGCCCCGTATGCGTCCATGCCTGCCAGGAAGCTCAGGCGCCCTCCCGTGAGTTCATCGGGCCTCGAATCGGGTTCGGTGGCAGATTGAGCACTTCTGCCTGGAAGTGCTCGACGACGTACTCGAGGATGCTGCGCACCGACACCATGGCAACGTAGTTGCCGCCATCGTCGACGATTGGGAGATGCCTGAAGTGACCGAGATGCATCAAACGCAGGGCATCGGCAATCGTCGCGGTGGCGCGCACCGCGCTCGGTTTCGGGATCATCAGATCCGAAACGAGACGCTTGTCCGTGTTCTCGAAGTCGGGCGCGACCTTCATCAGGACGTCGCGTTCGGTCAGGATACCGACCAGCTTTCGTCCGTCGAGCACGCCCAGGCAGCCGACATCGTCTGCGATCATCCGCGACATGGCAGTCGCGATCGACTCGTTCGGGCTCACCGTCGAACGGTGTTGAAACGACAACGCCGCGACGGGAGCGAGTAGCGCATCTTCGGGCAGGGATCGCACGTCGGCTTCGAGCAACTCCTCGAACCGCTGCAGGTCCTCGCTGACGGGATCGTGAACCATACTCTCATTCCCCGCTGATATCGACAGGCGTCAGGACGTGGTCTCCGATTCACCGAGGACCGTGTCCTCGAAATGCTCGACCAGGTAGTCGATGACGGCACGCACGGAGATGATGCCGACCGGCGTTCCGTCGGCGTCCACGAGCGGAATATGACGGTACCCACCGACGTGCATGCGGTTCATCGCGAACAGGATACTGTCTTCGAGGTGAAGCGCGGCGGGATTGCGCGTCATCAGATCGGAAAGGGGTCGGTCGCCGCCAGCCTTGCCAAGCGGGCTCAGCCGCTTCATTGCGTCCCGATCCGTGAAGATGCCGACCAGCTTGCCGGCGTCGGTCACCATCAGACAGCCGGCGCGCTTCTCCTGGAGGAGCCTGACCGCGTCTCGCACCTTCGTCGAGTGAGGAACACACACGGGCTCTCGGACACGCAACCGTGAGATGGGAAGCTCAAGCGTCTCTGCGTCCACCGAACACCCTTCCAGGCGCCTTCGCCTTAACCATAGCCCATTCTGGGCGGTGCGCATCGCTCAATCCACGTCGAAGTATGCGCTACGGCATGCGTCGTTTCAAGCGTGCCCAGCGCGCTCAGATCGCCCGGGAACGCGTTGCCCGCCGGTCGCCAGGCATGATATGCTGGGATGGCGTACCCCTTTCGAGGAGCACGCGCCTTCGGCTCGAGGTCCCTACGAAAGGCCATCCTTCGCATGGGTGTCTCACGAATCCTGCTCATCCACTCCGGCTACACACGGATTGGCTATACGGCGTACCAAGAGACCGTCTTCCGCTCCCACTGCCGAACGTTCCAGGATGTCATCGCGGCATGTCAGAAGTCGGAGTCCATGCCCGAAGCCGCGCGCATGCGTTGGACATGCGACGCGACGGGTCCACTCCAATACGCCCTGGCGAACCTCGACAGCGAGTTCGCCGACGCCTGGACGCACCTGGCTCACGAAGGGCGCGTCGAAGTCACCGCGATGCCCTTCCACCTGAGCTCGTTGACCACGCCATCATCCCTCGCGCACTACCTGCAGCCCGTCGGCGAGTTGCGCCAGCGTGGTATCTCCGTGCGCGCGGCGATGGCACTCGGCGTCACGGGCATCGCGTCCTGCCTGATCGACCTGCTGACCGGTTGCTCCGTGCCGTACCTGTTCGTCCAGTCTCCCGGCGACAGGGCGGCGTCCCCGATGCCCCGCTCGCAGGCAGCGTGGTGGGAATTGAAGACCGGGGATCGTCTCCTGGTGTGGAACGCCGCCGACTCCGGAGACGCACGCCGGATCGGCATCGGCGGAGATACCGACACCGCGCAAGAGCTGGTCGCGGAATACCTCGACCGGCTGTCCCAGCACGAGTATCCGTACGACTTCGTCGCGCTCCGCGTGCCTGGCGTCGGCGCGGACTGCAACGAGGGTGTCGACGACTCGCTGCCGGCGTTCGTTCGAGACTGGAACGACCGGGCTCCGGACACGCTGCCCCGGATGGAGCTGGCGCTGGTATCGACGCTCTTCGAGCACATCGAGGAACGCTACGGCGCGAGCCTCGAGACGATGCGAGGCGACTGGTGCGACTGGGCGGCGGACGGGCTCGCCAGCGCCGCCTATGAAACCGCCGTCCAGCGACGGGCCCATATCGTTGCCGACACGGCGGAGCGCGTCTCAGCCGGCTTGTCGATGGTCGAGCCGGACACTCCGTATCCCGCCGAGGATCTCCGCGAGGCTTACTGGAACCTCGCGCTGTTCGACGAACACACCTGGGGCGCGGAAGAAAGCGTCGATTTCCCCCATTCGTTCGCTTCGCGGACCCAGTGGAACGCCAAAGCCGGGTTCACCTTCCGAGCGGCGAACATCGCCGCCGACGCCCTCACGGCAGCTTGCGACACACTGATCGAGTACGTCCCAGCGACCGAGGACGCCATCCTGGTCTGCAACCCGCTGTCGTGGGAACGAGACGCCTACGTTCAGGTCTCCCGTCGAGGCTTGGACACCTCGCTGGGTCTCGTCGATCTCAGCGAGGGCGTCCCGGTTCCCAAGTGGATCACCGATCAGGGCATTTCGTTCGTCGCGCGGGATATCCCCCCAATGGGCTACAAGGTCTACCGATGGGGCACGCCGACGTCATTCCCCGACTCCGCGCTGAGGACAGAGGGAACCACACTCGAGAATCGATACCACCGGATCGTCGTCGATTCGACCACGGGAGTCGTCCGTAGCTGGTTCTCCAAGACGCTCAGCCGCGAGTTGCTCGACGAACGCAGCGAATACGGGCTCTGCCAGTACCTCTACGAGCGGATATCCGACGAGCAAGGGCGCGACGCGCTCTACGATTCGCAGCCCACGGGCGGCAACGGCGGCGGACGGACGCGATCCAGCACGCCGTTCGTCCGCACGAGCCCCGTCGCCGCTCATGTGCGCAGCGGACGGCAGTCGCCCCTCGCCGCGAGCATCGTCTCCGAGCTCGCCGCCGACGGATGCCGACGAGTCACTCAGGAAGTGACGCTCCACGAGCACTTGCCGTGGATCGACGTGACGCTGACCATCGACAAACTCGCCGTCACCGACCCTGAGTCGGTCTACGTGGTGTTCCCGTTCTTCGTGCCCGGCTGCACGGCGCGCTACGACTCCACGTCGGGCCCGGTCCGGGTAGGACACGACACGCTCCGCGGGAGTTGCCACGACTGGCACACCGTCCAGGGCTACGTGGATTTCTCGAGCAGCGGATTCGGCGTCACCGTGGCTACGCCCGACGCGCCGCTCGCCCAGTTCGGACGGATCAACACCGGTCGGTGGCAGCGCGAGTTCGTTCCTAAGAGCGCGACGCTCTTCTCGTGGGCGATGGGTAACTACTGGAACACGAACTTCCCGGCGAGCCAGTCCGGCGTCGTGACGCTCCGATACCGACTGACCTGCCACTCCGGCGATTTCGACGCGGCGGCGGCATGGCGATTCGCCAGCGAGGCGTCGACGGATGTGATCGCCCGCCAGTTGTCTACTCACGCGGGCGGCATACTGCCCAACGATTCCGCGTCACTGATCCGCGTCGAGCCGTCCGGCGTCGCGCTGACCGGCTTCAAGCGAGCGGAGGACGGCAACGGATACATCGTGTCGCTGCGCGAAACTCGTGGATGCTCGACCGTCGCGTCCATCGAGCTGCCCAGAATCGGCGGCGCGAACGCCACGTCGCCCTTGGAGCTCGACGGGGCCCCGGTTCCCGTCATAGGCGACCGCATCATCCTCCATGTGGAGCCCGACGCGAACGTGACGCTCCGCATCACCTGACCACCCGCGAGCGGCGGGTTCCGACGCGCTCAGCGCGAACCCGCCGCAGCCGCTCGTTCTGGCGAAATCGACGGATCGTAGTCCAACTCGAAGACTCGTACGAACGTGAGCCCGCCCGTGGGTGGGAACGTGGACGCTGGACGCGCCGAACCCCGAGGCGACAGCGTCCCGCACCGAAGGAGTCAACGATGGATCGGCTCAGGGTCGCAGTGGTCGGCGCGGGTCGCCGGGCTACAGGAGCCTGGCTGCCCACAATCGACGCGCTCACCGACCAGCTCGAGCTGGTGGCGGTGTGCAACACGGGTGCGCCGCGCGGCGAGGAGCAGGCGAACCGGTACCGCGCGCCGTGGTTCCATTCGGTCGAAGCGATGCTCGATAAGACGAAGCCCGACTTCGTCGCCGTCATCGTGAGTCCGCCGCAGACGCACGTCGTCGCCGGAGCCGCCCTGGAGCGAGGCATCAGCGTAGTCACCGAGACGCCGGTGGCGTCGGCGTTGGAGGATGCCGATCGGCTGATCGCCTTGGCTGCGGAGACAGGAGCGCACCTCGAAGTCGCCGAGAACCTCTACCGGGCTCCGTCGGAACGCATCAAACGCGAGTTGATCCTAGACGGCGTGTTCGGGCGCGTGCTGCGGGGTCACAACAACAGCCGCACACACAACTACCATGCGGTGAGCCTGGTGCGGAGCTACATCGGGTTCGACGTTCCCATCCGGCGCGTCGTCGGCATCGAAGCTCCCTTCACGGTTCAACCGCATGACTACCGAGGCACGCGGACCGACGCCGAGCGGTCGCGGCACGCCATCTTCTTCTTCGAGGGCGGAGCGCTGGGGTTCTCGCACTTCACGAGCCTGGCATTCGGGTCGCCGCTGCGCGGCATCTCGTCGACCGAGTTCTACGGCGAGAAGGGAATGGCGGTCGGCGACCAGCTCTTTGTACTCGCCAGCGAGACGGAGAGGCGTCCGATCGACATCCGTCGAGTGGTGTGTACGGCAAAGGGCGTCGAGACGCTCGACCGACTCGTCGCCGACACGGACCCGGAGATCGTCTGGGAGAACCCGTTCCGCGACTACCCGCTGAACGACGGGCTCGTGACCATCGCGTGCCAGCTCGGAAGCATCATGCGCTCGGTGCGAGAGGGCGTGCCGCCGGAGTACGGCGCGGTCAACGGGCGGATCGACCGCCAGATCGATCTGGCGATCAGCGAGTCGCACCGCAACGGGAACGTTCCTATCGAGATCGACTAGCCTCGCAAAGACCTTGGATCTTCGTGTCGCGCCTGCTCGGGTTCCTCGGCGACAGCGCGTCGTACGGAGCTCTTGCGTCCGAAGACGGATTGATGTACTCTCTTCTCACTTCTGCAACGACCCCTTAACGAACGGCTGTGAAGAGACCACGCGACTCGCACCCGGGGAGTGTGCTGCTCCGCGCACGGTCTTCGAGGTGACGGAGGATTGTCTCTCACCCACGGCAGCAGCAAGGGAGGTATGGCTGCTGCTACGCGACTCGGACACCGGATCACGCTCTGGGCTGCTGTCGTCCCAGATTCGCTCTCGCGACGGTCAACCAGTAGGAGACATCCCTAATGCGCGTACGCTTTGCATCGTTGCTCTTCACGGTCGGGCTCGGACTGGTGGTTGTGACAGCATCTGCGGTCGCCGACCAGATGATCGGTGTGCACGCCACCTGGTTCGACAAGGGAGCCAGCCAATTCAACGTCGATGTCAAGGGCAACAAGTGGGTCGAGGTCAAGGACGCAACATCGCTTCTAGGGACCGCGCTCTCCGGGCCCGGTGACAACGACTTCGGCGCGCAGCTCGAAGACGGGCCCTTCCTCATCTACAAGCTGCCGGTCAATGTCAAGGCAGGCGAGTCGACGGCTGACGGCAAGAAGTGGCAGGTCTGGTTCCATATGCGGGTCCCGACCGACCGCAACTCCTTCTATTGGCAGTTTGGGACGGACGGAAAGGCGTGGAAACCCAGCCCGATGTCCAATGCCAACCGCGTCAACGATGACGGCATGAACGGCACGAACAAGTGGTACTGGCAGAACCAGTTGACCGGCAACGACGGAGCCGTGGACCCGATCCTAACCGTCGGCGTCAACTACCTGCGCGTCGGCGTGCGCGAGGCGGACGCGCTGCCCAATGCTCCGCTGTTCGATGCGGTGATCGTCCGCAACTACGGCAAACTCGACCCAGCGGATTCGCCGAAGGACGCCGAGGTCAAGGCGCTCCTGAACGCCTCGCCCGTCGAGCCGACCGGCAAAGCCGCGACTGTGTGGGGAGCGCTCAGGTCCGAGTGGTAACCCCACTTCCCGGCACGACGCCCTCCCCCAAGCGGGGAGGACGTCGTGCGCTCGCTGCCGCGTCGTCACGGCGATCGTGTTGACCGGTTCTCCAGCCGCGCTGTATAATTGCCGCGTGCTCAGACCCTGGTTTGGGCAGACCCATCGCACGCGTCCCCGTCGTCTAGTCAGGCCCAGGACACCAGCCTTTCACGCTGGCGACACGGGTTCAAATCCCGTCGGGGACGCCATTCCGCTCCGCAACCGGCGTAGGCTTGTGCGCTGTGCTTCCCGTCTGCTACCGTACCGTCGCGTGCCCGACCATCCATCCTGGTCTCACATGGGTTCTGCGACGAATGCGATCACGCGCGGTTCTGCCATTCATTCTCTCCACCGTCCTGATCGGATGCGCGCCACAGAGCGCCATCATCATCGAGCCGTCAGCGCCCCAGGTGCGGCTAGGACCGCTGGTGCCCGGCTTCGCGACAGAGGCAGGCGGCATCGTGGTCCGCATGCGGCTGGCAGGCATTCCAGTTCAGCCGCCCGTCGCCGTCTACTTCGGAGACCGCCCGGCGGAAGTGCGCGGCGTCTTCCCATCGACGCCCACAGACGCCGAACTGGTCGTCCTCGCGCCGCCCAGCCGCCCAGGGCGCGTCAGCATCCGAGTCACCACCGGTCGTCGCATCGTCAGCCTGCCCGACGCGTTCGAATACGTGCCGTCCCTCCGCGTCGAGTCCGTGGAACCGGCGCGTGTAGCCCCGGACGGAGGGACGACGGTCACAGTCCGCGGCGCAGGCTTCGACGCGACGATACAGGTGTATGTCGACGGCACGCGCATCTCCTCGGTGTCTCGCCTGTCGTCTTCCGAGCTGACGTTCGAGGCGCCTCGACACGCCGAAGGTCGAGCGTTGGTCGAGCTGGTCAACTTCGCCGGCATGGCTCAGGAGGAGCGAGCCGGGCAGGCGGACGCCCTCGACTACCGCGCGCTCGCCGCGCAGTTCCGTGCCGTGATCCTGGCGCGACTCGTCGATCTGCGATCCGGCATGGTCGTCGACTCTCGGCTCATACCGGTCGGTGTCGACCTGAAGGGCATGTCTGACGCCCCGGCAGAGCTCATCTGGGAGAGCATCGCTCCCGGAGTCACGAACGCTCTGCCTTTGCACCTCATCCAGCCTTCGTCTGACCGGCTATGGCTGATCCCGCGCGCCCGAGCAGCCAATCCGCGAACGTCGGCAGCCTTCGGTCGAGCCCTCTCTGCGACGCTGCGAGGACGTGGTTTTGCCGTTGTGGACACGCTCGAACGCAGCGACTTGCTGGGCGAAGACGAGCTCGCGCAACTGGCGTTCGGAGCCAGTCCGCTGCGGTGGGCTCCCAACTTGGATTTGGTTGTCGGCAAAGGCGTCACGAAGCTCCTGACGTACTCGGTGCCCATCGAGCTCACCTCCGAGGACCCGACTTCCGACGCTTTCGCGACCCTCGATCTCCTGGAACGTCGCTTCGAGGAGACTCGCTCGCTCGCCGAGGGCTTGCCCGAAGCGGCCGCCTCGGAGGCGACTCTCCTAGTGCGCGTGGACAATGAACCCGGCGAGCCTGCCGAGTCTTGGGAGACCGAGATTGCCGAGGAGGCAGTCACAGCAGGTGTGCTGACGCGCATGCCAGTCGTCGAGAAGCTCGGAGCGCCAACGGTGAAACCGCGCTGGCTCTACCCGATGCTCCGTACGCCCAGCGATCCGCTGGCGTACACGTCATGGAACGCCCTTCGCGCCGCTCTTCCCGGGGCTACGTCGGTGCTCCTGTATCGTTCGGAGCCTGATGGGCTCTACATGCGGCTCGTCGACTCACAGGACGGAATCGTCCGTTGGTCGGGACATCTCATCGATCCGGACCGCATCTTGTCCGGGGACCTCGACCCATCACTCCATGACCTGGCGCGCGACGCCGCAGCAGGAACCGACTGGATCGATGCCTTCGGTCCCGATGCTCGCGTCTGGCTGTCGCCCAGCGGGTCCGCGCCCATACAGCCGTTCAGCCAAGCGCACGACGGCCTCGTATCGGCTCTTACCGACGCAGGCGTCGCCGTCGTCGAACCCATGGCGACGACCTACCGCGTGCCCGCGCCGAGTGACGACGCGGCGTACGTCGCCGCCGTTCGTGCCCTGGGCGCGACCCATCTGCTCGAATACGCATTCGAGTCACCGGCGACGCCGGAGAACCCGACGCCGGTTCAATGGACATTCCGCGTGATCGACGCTGCCTCGGGGCGCGAGATACGGCGGTGGACGGCGCACGACGAGAACGCCCAGCCAGGAGCGGCCGCCAATGGCTCCCCGTAGTCCGAGGCGGATGCTCGCCGCTCTATGCGCGTGTTCTGCTGCGCTGACCATCCTGGCGGGCACGACGCACGCGCTCGAAGCCCGCGATGCGCCTATCGTTGCGGCGTTCGTCACAGTACCGGCGGACCTCCGACCCGAGTTCGACGCATACGCGACGGACCTGAGCGCTGCCCTGGCGCTCGAACTCGCCACGCAGCCCAACATCGTGTTCGACGGAAGCGTAAAGACGACCGAGGGACCGTCGCTCGAGGCGGACACTCCTCAGATCGTGTCCGAGTCCCCCGCAGACTTCGTGATCTACGCCCAGATTCTTCGCCAGTCCGAGGGCGAAGCGCCTGGTATCGCGGACGTCGCCGTACGGCTCTACCAACCCGATGCTCGCGCGGACATGCACGTTCAGAGGTTCCGTGCCGCCGGGCGCGAACTGTCGCAGTACGCCCGCATCGTCGTGCAGTCGTTGATCGTCCGCGTGGTCGGATCAGCGCTTGGAACCATTCGGGTCCGCGCCGACCGAGTCCCGTCAGCGGCGCTGGTCGCGGTCGTCGACGACGGCTCCGACGGCCGTGCCTTGCCCCTGGGCGTCCTGCGCGTGTCGGACCGCGCGTCTGGGGCTGTTGTCTTGACCTCCCCGCCTCTGCTCCCGGGCGACTACGCGGTGACCTTCTGGTTCGACACGGACTCGGAACGTCGCCAGGTCGTCCATGTGTCGGCTGGATCGGCCGCCGAGATGTCCGTCGTCGGTCCCGTCCCGTCCTCGGGCAACTCGGAGCCTTTGCCCATATCCATGCCCGGCACCGCAGACCTCGTGTTGGCACACGTGGAGCCGGGGCAGTGGGTCTCTGTCCGTCACACGCAAGACGAGCTGCCGCTGGACGCGTTGCTGCATCTGCCACCCAAGGGTGGCATCCTCGCGCAACGCCTGACGGGGGTCCGGCGCGACCAGGTGGGTCAGACAGACACGCGGTCCCAAGAGTTCGTGCTGAGGAACCTGCCGGACGGGCAGTACCAGGTCGCGACGTGGCGCAGCGAGAGTCCTGCTCCCGGCAAGGCACAGTTCGTCGGCTTCGCCAAGGCATCCACGCTGGAGTTACGCGCGCCGTCGGTCCGCGCGGACCTCGAGCTGTCACCGA
Organism: Candidatus Poribacteria bacterium; assembly: GCA_016866785.1. NCBI lineage: Bacteria > Candidatus Poribacteria > Candidatus Poribacteria bacterium. The sequence goes on along the minus strand of VGLH01000035.1, from coordinate 12,072 downwards.
GCTCAGCGGGCTCGTCGCGCTTGGTCGTTGTTTGGTCGCCCTTCGGACCTCCCGACGGCATCAAGTTGCTCCTGGACGGCCGCCTCGTGGGCGAGGTATTCTCCTGCGCCGAGGCTCATGTAACCGGACTCCCGACGGGCACGTACCGGATCACGCTTCGCGCCGACGGCTTCGACGACGGTCAGCACACGTGCGAACTGCGCGAGCGTCTCGAGACGACGGTCTTCATCCGGCTGAGTCCAGCGACGGGCTCCCAGCCGTAGACCTGTCAGACAGACGAACCACCCAACTGAGCCATCATGTGAACGCGCGTCCGGAGCCACCAGAACGGGCCGCGGAGGGATCCACGCTCGGAGCCCATTCATTTGTGGTCGTGGCGCTCGTGCTGCTCGCCGCGGTGATATCCATCAAGGCGGTATCAGTGTCGCCATGGTTGAGATCGTCGCCGGCGTGATCGCAGGGAACCTGAATCCCGAGACACCGGCGGACTGGATGACCTTCCCGCCAACTTCGGCCTGCTGGGCATCATGTTCTTCGCGAGCTTCGAAACCGATGCGCGGCTCCTCGCTCGGTACTGGCGGGAGAGCCTGTTCATCGGCGCGATATCGTATATGCTGCCGTTCGCGCTTGTCGCGGCAACTGCTCTCTACGTGTTCCGCGTGTCGGGGCAGTCCTCGATGCTGCTTGGGATCGGCCTGTCGACGACCTCGCTGGCGCTGGTCTATGCGGTCCTGAAAGACAAGCAGGCGCTTGACCGACGGTTCTCGCAGATGCTCCTCAGCGCTGCGATGGTCGTCGACGTCCTGAACATGCTCTCGCTGATTCTCATGTTCGAAGGAGTCAGTTGGCTGACGCTCGTGCTCCCTGCGCCGCTCTTCGTAGGTTCCGCTCTCTCACGTTGGGGGCAGTCGCGTACGGTGGGAAGTTCGTCTCGACGTATCTCGCCGTCAAGCCGAGGGTGCCCAAGCCGATCCCGTTGTTCGCCGGCCTGCTGTTCAACTACCGGCTGAGCTTCGGCATCATCGCGGCGTCGTTCGGCTACGAGAAAGGTCTCATCGACCTGCCGGTCTACTCCGCCATGCTGATGGTTGTGCTACTGACATCGACGATATCGGCGGTCTTGATGAAGACCCACCTGCAGAAGCTGTGACCCCGACGGGCTAGGCAGCCGGCTCCTGCGCGCGACGTTTCGACGTGCCGACGAGAAACACCATTCCCAGCCCGACGCCCAAGCCGATGGGCAGGCTGCTGACGGGCCATCGATCGACCTCAGACTGAACCTGCCAGAGCGCGATGCCGACGACCGTTCCGATGATGGCTCCGCCGATGAGGCAGTGCAGGACGCTGCGCAGAAGCCACGGGATGATGCCGAGAAGGATGCCGACGACGGGCCCGACATAGAGGCCGATGAAGCCCCCGCCGATCGCGCCGACGATCCAACTCTCCTGCGACGGAACCAGACCCTGTGCGATGGCTCCGACCACGACGCCGATGATGGCACCGGCGAACAGACCGGTGAGTAGACGCTGCCCGATGCCCATTGCCGTACCCCCTATCCCGGTGTGGGAGGCGGACGGCTGACCGAGGCGAGGCCGCCCGACTCCGAGAGAACCGATGGCGCCTCCCGCACCTCACCAGGACTCGGCATCCAGTACGGTAACGCGCCGTCGCGTGGCGCGCAAGGCACGCGTTACGCGACGGCGAGCTACCATCTCCGAACACGACGCGGGCTCCACCAACTACTGCTGCTTCAGCCCTCCCCATGCGGCGGCGGCCTTGCCCTTCGGTTCGACGGCAAGCGGGGCGTTCATCGCGTCATTCAGCGCCTTGAAGTCCGCGTCGGTCAGCACGTCCGTGATGTAGGCGAACGCGTCGATGGCTCCCTTGAACCAGTCGTCGCGCTGCTGCCACGTGGCAATGCTCAGGTTGTAGTTCTTGCCCTTGTCGGCAGGAGGAGCCTTCGGAGTGTCTTTCGTCGGGCCCAACCCGCCGGCGTAGGCTGCCTCCAGCACCTTCGTGCCGTTCAGGTAGACGCGGATCTTCGATCCGTCATACGACCAGCCGTACTGCGCCCAAACGCCGTCTTTGACGGTTACGTTCGTGTTGTCGCGGATCTGACCCGACCCGCCGCCGCCGACGGCAACCACGTCGTACAGGCGCACGACGACCGCGTTGTCCTTCCATTCGGCGGGCTTGGTTTCCGTCTCGACGTACCACAGATTGTTCCGCTCGACGATGGAGTGCCAGTAGTTGCCAGCCCTGGGCTCCAACGTCGCCCAGACGACGCAGCTCGCCTTGGGGGAATCGAACTTGGAGCCGATGGGCGCGGCGATGTCGATGTAGGAACCCACGAAACGGGCGGTGTCGGCGTGAAGTGCCTTGCCTCCGTTGACGCCCTCGACCCACGTGAACGCGGCGGGGTCTCCCTGGATCTTCCCGTGATGTGCGTTACCGGAGGAGTCCTGCAGGTTCCCGTCGAGCGTCCAGTAGCCGACGAGGTCCTTGAACTCCCCGAGCTTCTTGGTGACAGCAGCCTGATCGGCGTGCGCACCGATGGCGACCGAAAGCGCGACGAGCGCGACGGCGATTCGCTTCATGTGTGTGCCTCTTCGAGGTGATCCGCAGCTCGGTTCATCTCCACATGATATCAGACGACGGGAGCCTCGTACGCGGCTGAGAGAATCCCTCACATGGAGCGCTGTCGGCGAGCCTGACGTCGATTCAGCGACCGACGGATCAAGGACGACGCAACCGGGAACGCGGGCCGTCGCTCTCTGGCTAGGAGATCGCCGCAGCCGGCACTGCGCATTGGGGATCGTCGTTGGCAGGATTGTTGACCCGCGTGGTCACGGCAATCGCGTCCATCTCGGATGCTGGGAAGGGAGCCATGAGGTGAGCGATATCGCCGGGCTTCTGCATGGATGGGTCAATCCACAGGTCGAACTCCTCGGGACGGATGATGACGGGCATCCGGTCGTGGATCGACACCATCAGGTCATTCGGCTCGGTCGTGAGAATGGCGCAGGACTCGATGACAACGTCGTCGCCCTGCCGCCACACATCCCAGATTCCGCCGAACGCGAAGGGCTCGCCGCCGCGCACTCGCACCAGGTAGGGCTGTTTCTGGGAACCCGTCCGCCGCCACTCGTAGAACCCGTCGGCGGGAATCAGGCATCGCCTCCGTCGCAACGGCGTTCTGAACGACGGCTTTTCGGCGGCGGTCTCCGACCGCGCATTGATCATCCGAGCGCCAATGGACGGGTCCTTCGCCCAGCCGGGGATCAATCCCCAACGGAGCCATGCCGCCTCGCGTTGGGAACCGTCCTCGCCCCGGGCCCGAATCCCAAGGACGTTCTGGGTCGGGGATACGTTGTATCGCGGCGCCACGGTCGGCATCTCTTCGAGGTCGAACAGCCGCGCGAGTTCTGGACTGGGCGTCGCCATGGTGAATCGACCGCACATCGCCGTCTTCCTCCGCGACGCGCTCCGGGCTCAGAACCGCACGCCTTCCTCGCGCCATTGGCGCTGGAACGGGTAGCGCTCGTGAGGGGTGAACGCCCGCGCGATCTCGTCCAAACCGTCTCCGCGCATCTCGATATCGGCGATATCGACGACTCCCAAGCCGCGCTCAGCCGCGTAGACGAACACGCCGAGATCGCGCGGCTCGAACCCCATCGCCTGCGAACAGACCGCATCGACCGCCCACACATCCGATCCGGCAAACGCCGTGCCGAGGCGGACGACGTCGGTTCCACCGGGACCGTTCCCTTGTAGCCCTTCGACGCCGTCGATGACCGCGATGCTCGGCGTGAGCCAGGCAGCCAGGCGAATCAGGTTCCGATTGAGTATCTGGGACTCTCGTCCGACTTGCCGCTCGCCATGCGTCATGTACCCGTGCATCTTGACGCGATCGTTCTGCCGGACAGACCCCATGATCATGTTCTTGAGCGCCAGGGTTGTGTAGAGGACATCATGCGTCTTGGCAACCGCCACCGAGATCGTAGTGGGGCATCTGAGCACGGTCATCGGCACGCCGACGCGCCATGTTCCGCCGTCCGCGAGCTCGATCTCCGCCTCCTCCCACTCCGTCTCCTGATGCAGGTCCATCAGTCGGATCGCAACGCCGTACTCGCCAGCCAATGCGCCGTAGCCGAAATTCTCGAACGCCTCTCCGCTGTACTTCTCGTTCCCACCCTCTGCGATGAGCACCTCGTCTGGCGCGTTCGGCAACTGCATCAGAACGTCGAGCACGCCGCGAACAGCATCGGCGTGAGTGGACGCGAGCTGATTGCCGCTCGACAGGAAGTTCGGCTTGATGAGGACAGGCGAGCTCACCCTCGGCGCGATCTCGTCCAGCACGTGCTCCAGTGCGCCTCGCACCGCCTCCCGACGAACACCGCAACGCTTGATCCCTACTGCTGGCACGGCTGTCCTCTCTTGCTTGGTCTCCAAGCCCGGTAGGTCGCTATCGCAAAGGAGGGATGTCTCCGGGTGTCACACGCGGAGTCGGCGACGCTGCAGCGGCTGGCATCGCGGACAGCTTGAACTGAAGCTCCTTCTCGAAGAACGGGGTCAGGTCGGTTCCCGCCGCCCGACTTAACAGCGAGACGATGTCCTCGTCGGTGTGCATCCGAGGTCCTTGGGCCTTCGTCTCCTCGCTGATGAGCTGGAAGAACCTCTGGAACAGCGGATCCCCGTGGCGGTCGCTGAGCTCGGTCACGACCGAATAGGAGTAGGAGTACGTCTCGACGCTTCGGAATGTCAGCGCCGATCCTTCCCGCCTCCAGAGCTGGATCACGTTGTATCCGTTCTCGTCGAATCCCAACGGCTTGAGACTGCGGTTATTCCTCGCCCAGCCGGCCCCGCCTGCGAGCTCGGACTCGACGAAGACACCCAAGCCCTCGTTCATCCACGCCGGCAAGCCGTAGATCGATGTGAACGCGTGCGTCATCTCATGCGCGCGGATGCTCGGGCTCGCGAAGGCTTCGGCGCCGAAGTAGACAGCCACCGCATACTGGATCGCGCCCTTGCCATCGGACTGCCATCCCGAACGCGTGTACGCGTCGTGCTCGTTCCCCTCGATGTTCGGGGCGACGAAGATCGGAATCATCGCCAGCGCGTCGATGCCCAGCACCTCCCGGAGGAAGTTGTACTGGCTCTCGAGAAAGACCATCGCGCCCAGACCACGCGAGATGCGGTCGTCCGGGGTCTCGTACCCTCGCATCTTCGAGATGGCTTCGTCGAAATGCAGCTCGAAGTGCGGCGAACGGAACGTGAAGCCGTCGGGGCTGTGCTCCGGCTTGACGGTCGGAACCGTGTAGGTTCGCTTGACGCCCCGCTTCTCGATGACCGGGCCCGTCGCCGGAGCCAAGCATCCGGCGAGAACCAGGGATGTCGCCGCCACCAACGCGCCAAAGAACGCCGTTCGCCTCAACGCGATCCTCCTCGGACCCAATGCCTCAAACCTCGTCCGACAGGTCTTCGACGACCTCACCGAGTTCGTCGTCCAGATCAGGATCGAGCTCGTCGTCGGCGTCTTCCGGCAACGGGCGGTCTGCGCCGACGACGCTCCCGGTAAGCGACTCGCGCACCTTCGCTTCGACCTGCGCCGCGATGTCCGCGTTGTCCCGCAGATACGCCTTGGCGTTCTCGCGCCCTTGACCCAGTCGCTCCTCGCCATACGAGAACCAAGCACCCGACTTCTGCACGATGCCGTAGTCGGACGCGATGTCGAGGATGCTGCCCTCGCGCGAGATGCCACCGGCGAACTCCATGTCGAATTCAGCCTGCGTATACGGCGGAGCCACCTTGTTCTTGATGATGCGGACGCGCGTCCGGTAGCCGACCGTGTCCGTTCCGACCTTCAGCGCCTCTCCGCGTCGAATCTCCATGCGGATCGAGGCGTGGAACTTCAGCGCCCTCCCGCCGGGAGTCGTCTCCGGGTTCCCGTACGTCACGCCGATCTTCTCGCGCACCTGATTGATGAAGATGACGCACGTCCGCGACTTGTTGATGACACCCGTCAACTTGCGCAATGCCTGCGACATCAGCCGCGCGATGACGCCAACGTGCGAATCGCCCATCTCGCCGGCGATCTCGACGCGGGGAGCCAATGCCGCGACAGAGTCGACCACGATGCAGTCCACGGCGCCGCTTCGCACCAGCGTCTCGACGATCTCCAGAGCCTGCTCCGCGTCGTCTGGCTGGGAGAACAACAGGGCGTCGAGATCGACGCCGACCTTCTTCGCCCAGAACCGGTCGAACGCATGCTCCGCGTCGATAAACGCGGCAACGCCTCCGCGCTTCTGCGCCTCCGAAAGGATGTGCAGGCACAGCGTCGTCTTGCCCGACGACTCGGGACCGTAGACCTCGACGACTCGACCACGTGGCACGCCGCCGACGCCCAGCGCCAGATCGAGCGCCAACGCGCCTGTCGGGATCACCTCCACCGGCAGGACGTTGTCGCCGGTCAGGCTCATGATGGTGCCCTTGCCGAACTGCTTCTCGATCTGCGCCACTGCGAGCTCGATGGCTTTCTTCTTTGCTGCGTCGTCACTCTCCGGCGCCACCGCCGCCGGTCTCGCCGCCTTCGCTGTCATCGTGACCTCTCCAGGGTGAATGCCTGCAACATCGGCTCATACGGACATCAGTGGGTACGACGCGCGCGCGGTGTAAAGGGGTCCGTCGGGCTTCAGGATGCTCTGAACGAGCGAGACTTCGCCAGCGGAGAACGCATCGGGCAGATCGATCTCGGCGTTGCATCGAGCGACCCACTGGCTCAGATTCACTGGAACCCGCAGTCGCGCCAGCGTCGCGTGCGGCACGAACCGTCGTCGTTCCGGCTCAAAGCCCAGGGGAGCGAGCGCCTCGCCGGTCAGGTTCGCCAGCGTCGTCAGGTTCGCGCCACCCTCTCCAACGCCCTGCCATAGTATAGACGCCCGGTGGATGCTGGGGAACGCGCCCAGCGCCCCGAGCCTCACCGTGAACGTCGGGTACCCGCCGTATGGTTCCGCCAGGCATGCGGTCAATGGCTCCAGCCGATTCGGCGGCACTTCGCCGAGGAACTGGAGGGTGATGTGGAAGTCAGACGCGAACCGGGCTCGTCGAAGCGCTGGATCGGACTGCCAGAGACGGCACTGCGACCGTAGGTGCTCCTGCGCGTCTTCAGGGAACACGAGCGCGATGAACAGACGCATCGTGACCCTCGCCCGGTCGCCCTAGCGGCACTGGGCTATGCCACCTCGCTGCCCGTCGCCAGGGCCCGGAAGTTGGACCGGTTGCTGTAGACGAACTCGATCCCGGAGAGAACCGTCAAGGTGACCGGGACCAGCATCATCCAGAAGATCGGTCCCCGAGATGTGCGCAGCCCTTCGTAGGGATAACCGACCGCGCTGTTCACGCTCAACAGCAGCAGGCTGACCACGAGGATCGTCATCTGCGATACGGTCTTCATCTTGCCCCAGAGGTTCGCGCTGACGACTCGACCCGCGCGCGCAACTAAAGCGGATCTCAGCAGCGTGACAGCGATCTCTCGACCGGCGATGACCAGTACCATCCAGATGGGGATCAGCTCGCCGTAGTAACGCAGCGACAGCAGTGCGGTCAGGACCAGCAGCTTGTCGGCGATCGGATCGAAGAACTTGCCGAACTCCGTGACGCCGCGCTGCCGGGCGATCTTTCCGTCGAGATAGTCGCTCAGCGACGCCAGCCCGAACAGGAACAGCGCTCCGAGGTAGTAGAACGCCGCCCTGCCCTGAGCCGCCTCGGCGTGACGGTACCCATGGAAGAACGCGAGCATGAACAGCGGCGTGATCAGGATGCGCAGAACGGTGAGCGCATTCGCCAGCCCGAATGGAGACCACTCGGCTCGTTTCATAGGGGTCCTTCAGTTGGTTCTGCCAACAGGTCGAACTCAAAGGCTTCCACGATGCGGACGTGGATGAACACGCCCGCCTTGTGCCGTGAGCCTCGGATGTAGACGACGTCGTCGATCTCAGGCGCCTGGGATTCCATCCGCGCTTCCGTCAGCGGAGTGTTGGGCTTCTTCCCATCCACCAGCACCCGGACCGTGCTGCCGACACGCGCGCTGCGCAACTCCCGGGCGATGTCCGTCTGGACCGCGACGAGCTCCATGAACCGTTCTTCGGCCACCTCTTCGGAGACCTGATCCGGCATCGAAGCCGCCGGCGTCCCGTCCTCCGGCGAGAAGCGGAACACGCCCGCGTGCTCGAACCGGGATTCCGCGACGAAGTCCACCAGCTTGGCGAAGTGCGCGTCGGTCTCGCCCGGGAACCCGACGATGAATGACGACCGGAGCGCGATCCCCGGCACGCGGTCGCGCGCCCGGACCACCAACTCCCGCGTTTCGGATTCTCTCGTCGCACGTGCCATCCGTCGCAGAACGTCATTATCGACATGCTGCAGCGGCACGTCAAGGTAAGCGCACACCTTCTCCTCGCCAGCCAGCACGTCGAGCAGCTCGTCATCGACTAGCGTCGGGTATGCGTAGAGCACGCGCACCCACTCGATCCCATCGACGCGCGCGAGACGCCGCAGCAGTTCGGGTAGCTGCCCGTCCCCGCCTTGGTCGCGCCCGTAGAACGTCGAGTCCTGGGAGATGAGAACCAGTTCTTTCACGCCGGACTGGGCGAGGACATCCGCCTCGCGCACAAGCATGTCGATCGGACGGCTGGCATAGTCGCCGCGGAACGACGGGATCGCGCAGAAGGTGCATCGATTGTCGCAGCCTTCGCCGATCTTCAGGTACGCGGTGTGCCAGGGCGTCGCGAGTATCCGGGGAAACGGCTGCGTGTATTGGTAGGCAGGAGACGACACGCGCTGGATCGGCGCGCCGCGGTCCTCGCGCGGACGCTGGGTATCGCGGATGACGTCGCCGATGTGCATGAACTCGCTGGTGCCGACGAACGCGTCGACCTCGGGCATCTCATCGGCGAGCTCGCTGACGTATCGCTGCGCCAGGCAGCCCGTGACGATCAGCCGCTTGCGCGGATCGTCCTGCTTGAGCTCGGCGGCTCCCAAGATCGTCTCGATGGACTCGGCTTTGGCTGGCTCAATGAACGCGCACGTGTTGACGACAAGCACATCGGCGCGCTTCTCATCGTCGGTGAGCTCGTATCCCGACTGGCTCAGAATCCCCATCATCGACTCGGAGTCGACGGAGTTCTTGGGGCATCCGAGCGTGATCACCTTGACAGACTGCGCCTTGCCACGTCGGTCACTCAACAGGCCGGAATCCTTGTGCGGCTCGCCGATCACCGGTCGCGCTTGTAGTCGTCCTTGATCGTGACGACCTCCACGCCAGGCGGGACTTCGAACTTGAAGGCGTTCTTCGGGGGAGTCACGTCCAGCTTCATGTCGTTGAACGCGATGATCGTGACCACGTCGTTCTCTGTGTTCGTGTAGGACACCTGCACCGGAAGCCAGTCTTTCTGGCTGACCCAAATCTCGAGATGCTCGCCGACGCCCACGCCGCGCGTGCCGGGCTTCGGTTCCATGTGAAGCAGGTAGACGCCCTTCCGGCGAGCCGCGTCATCCTTCTTGAGCGACAGCGAGAAACTCTTGGGAACCAGTTCCAGGTTCTCGCCGGCTCCTGGAAGCAGCTCGCGCGAGCTCTTCGTGTCCATCTCCTTGCGCGTCACCTGGTTCAGCCACGGCGTGAACGACCACGACATCGAGCCGTCCAGAACGATCACCTGCGCCACCGATTTGGCATCTTTGGGGTCGAAGTACTCCTGTCGGAGCAGATTCGGCTTCCCGAAAATGAGCCGACCTTTCGCCGTTCGGCGGTCGCCGTCCATGATCGTCGTCTCGTCGAAGACGGCGGCAACCGTCTTCATCTTCGCGTAGACGGCTTGCATCTTGCCGAAAACCTGCTCCGCCGTCAGCTCCTGCGCGCGCGCCGTCGACACCGGGAACGCTGGCACGCACAACACGGCGATGAACGCACAGCGCCGGACGATGGTCCGTATCGAGCCACGTTTCGCGCGCATACAGAGCCCTCCGCGCCGTCAGCGACGACGCCCCGATATTACCACCCGCGCCCTAGAGGAATCAATGCGGAGAGAGGAACGAACCCCGACGCGACGCGGCATACAGCGCATGCGGCTACGTCGAGACCAGCAGCGAGATCGCCGTCTGGGGGACAATGTTCGCCAATGCCAAGAGCATGTCGGCGGAGTTGACGCGCGCCTCCGCCCGCACCTCTTGCGCGACCTGCGCGGCGGCGTCCGGGCTCTCGATGCGCTCGCGTTCGCTCATCGCGACTTCGTCCTGCTGCGAGGGGAAGGGCTCCTGCTCAGGGGGAGGGGGCAACATATCGCGTCGGATAGATTCGATGCGCCGAACCGCCTCGACAGCGCGCTCCTCCAGTCGAACCGCCTCGGGCGTCCCATCGGCGGCGCGAGCGGAGTCGGCAAGCGCGAGGATTTCCGGTCGCAACGCGATCACGGCGAGGCTGGCGACTTCCGGCTTCATGAACGGATCGGCAGCCGGAAACGCCTCCTCGGCGCGTTCTGCGATCTCGCGCGCCTCGACCATGAGTTCGGTCCGCTCCGATGCCGAGACCGTCTCGCTCTGAGCCTTCGCCGCCAGGTCGGCGATGCGCGTCACTTCCGCCGCGATGCGGTCCAGCGCCTCGCGAGTGTCTCGTACGACCTCGGCGTGGACCCGCTCCTCGTTGCGCTGCGCCACGTCCTCGACACGCAGACGACGCTCGTCTGCCGCGTCGTATCCACCGGCAAGGTTCTTCGTAGGCGGTCTGCCGGAGGTCGATCCCAGGTCGCGCAGCGCCGACACGTTCTCCGACGGCGCGGGGGTGGGCGTGCGCACCACGGTCAGAGCTTCAATGGGTCGCGGAAGGACGACTTCCGCTGGCGAAATGAGACTTGAGACTGCCATGCCTTGCACCTGTCGCAGAACCGATTGGGGCGCGACGAGTTACCGATAGTATACGTCTGTCGCGGCTTGATCGCAAGCAGACCGGACCGTATGCTCAGCCCATGGTCTACCGTTGCGCTGCCCACACTCATATCGTCGCTTTGGCGTGCGCGTGCGCGCTGACGTGCGCGGCTTCGACGCGCGCCGATCTGGTCGTCGAGTCGGTTGACATCGGAGTCGGCGGCATCGTTCGCGGCGGCGGCTGGACGCGCTTCGCCGTCACGTTGGCGACGGACACCGAAGGGTTCGAGGGAACCGCCTACGTCTCGCTCGGAGCGGAGGAAAACGGCATCGAGCTCGCGTTGGTGCGCAATGGCAGAACGCGCTGGGAAACCGTCGCACGAACGCCCGATCTCCCGACCGACGGCACGGTGCGATGGGTGGATACCGCACAGGCGGAGTCGTCCTACTCCTTCCCGATCCCGGCTCCGCTCGCCCCGAACGACCTCGGCGTACTCGCCGTGACGTCGACGGCTGGAACCCTGGCGTACGTCGGTGGCGAAATCCGCCTCGATGGCGCGGACCCCGACTCGCCGCAACGAGTTCGAGTCAAGCCATCGGAAACGGGGTCGCTCAGCAGTCTACCGAGCGACTGGCTCGCGTGGAGCGGTGTCGACGTGGTCGTCTGGAGGGGGCTCCACCCGAACTCCAGCGCATGGGCTCCCGCCCAACAGACGGCGTTGCTTCGATGGATCCGGCGCGGCGGAACCTTCGTCTGGCTGGAAGACGCTGGAACGCCCACGTTGGACGGCACGCCGCTCGCTCCTCTCATGGCGCTCGCGCCGGCAAATTGGGTCGATATGAGCCTGCCGAGGGGCGACAGCCTTCGCGTTCCCGTCTCGATCCGAACCGGAACGCTCGCACCGGGGGCCCGATCCGTCCTGACCGTCGAGGGTAACCCCCTCATCGCCGCCCGCGACATCGGCATGGGTCGAGCGCTTTACGTCGGGGTTCCGCTCGCCGCGTGCACGCCGACGATGGAGGCAGCCTTGTGGCGCGACGTGTTCGGCGCCGTGCGTAGGCAGCCGCTCGCCCCCTGGGAGCGACTCGATCCCGCGCAACGGCAGCGTCTCGTCGACCGGCTCAACGCCCTGCCGGAAAGCGCTCCGGCGCGTT